>NZ_JAUBRH010000083.1:0-23396 GCF_036701775.1 Microcoleus sp. N9_A2
TTTCCTATTTTATGACACTTTGTGTACTCTGCTTACTTTTTTTTCTCTGCTACCCCTACTTATTGAGCGGATACTATTTTTTCATATCCAGGTTCTAATGTGTCGCCATTACAAATTTCATATCCCAGCGTTTTATAGGCCAGAATATATGCTTCTAGCGTCTCCTCTTGCGGCACGCCATCTGGCCAATAAAATTGCTCTCCCGGTATTGGTTGCCACCATCGATCATCTTCGCCAGCAGCCCAAGCAAAGCAGTTATATTCCTCTGACTTTAGACTGGTAACTTGATAATCAGTGTGAGACAAATTCTGCCATTTAATTTCAAGTTCAGGTCTTCTATACATTCTATTCAATCGCATAGCCTTGATTTTTACCCCACTCTATCCAAGCTGATGCCATTTGTTTGACTCTTCCTTTTTGTTCTGCTTTGATGGGATTTGTACCTGTAATTGCACTCAATGCTGCGAACCAGTAAAGGGGATTTTTTTTCAGTTCTGATAGCAGTAGTGGTACAATTGGATTTCCCATATTAATAATTTCCTGATATGCAGGATGCTGAGACATTCGGTTTGTCGAAGACATTCCAGCAACTTCTCTTTGCCACTGCTCGGCAAGGTGATAAAATTTGTTAACTACCACTGAGTCTAATTCAGCATTTTTCTTTGGGATATCTGTGGCAGTATGTGGAGAGGAAGCTTCTCGTTTTGCAAGCACGTTTTCCAAACCCATTAAGACTAACTCTTCTATTGATACATTCAGATCGACAGCGACTTTTTGTAGTTTCAGCAGGCGCTCATCTGAAATGGCGATCGTGATGGTGTTCATCTCGCTTACAAACTAGGATGATTTCTTAAGTGTAGCAAATAAATTATAGTTGCTATAAAAATCAAATTTTGATCAATAATTTCATAAAGTATAGCAAATAAATTCTAGATCCAAACTAGATCCAGTACGTGCTGAATCGGGACTCGTGGAGGCGTAAAGTATAGAAGTTGCGGAACCGGCACACCGATCGCCCGATCGCCCCCCAGCAATTTGTTACCCTAAAAGTAGAATCAAACCTCCCTCAACTGCATCCCATGAACAACGCCTCTCCCCTAATTCAAACCGTCACCCCAGAACGCTGGGCCGGGTTTAGTATGGACTTTATCGGGGCGGGTTACACGGGGCTGTTGGTCAAAAACGGCCGCGCCGTACGTACCCTGAAATCTGGGCGGCATTTCAGCTTCGCCCTTCCCCTGCTGGAACAGTGTCAAATTGTCCTCGTAGACACCAAACTCCGCAATTTGGACGTGCAATCCCACGGAGATTTCTTGTCTAAGGACAGATTTTTAATTGATGCGACTCTGACGGTTATTTATCAAGTTATAGATCCGAAACGAGTAGCTTTGGAATTGTCCGATCCTCTAGCTGTTTTAGCAAGTGCAGTTAAGGATTGTCTGGGATTAGCGATCGGGCAAATTCCCCTGCAACAGCTTATCAGTCAAGGACGGCTGTTGCTGCGCCAAAATTTGCTCGATCGCGTTCAAGACTTTTATACACTCGGTTTTAACTTAGAAGACGTGCGAATTGGCGATGTCAGCTTTCCCGAAACCAACGGAGTGATTCGCCAAGTTGAGGGAATGAGTGCCCGACAAGAAGCAGAAAATGCCGCCGCGCTGCAAATGAGAATTGCCGAAGCCGGCCGCCCGATTGTTCCTCAATCTCCCGTACAGCAGTTAAACTTAATTTCAGGTAATTCTCCTGCGAGTCTTCCCGCTTCTGACACAGCAGCAGCGTTCGATCGCGATTTGCAACAACTGACAGAACAACTCGCTCAAAACAGTCTCCCACCTGCGAGGAATTCACCTTCACTTGCACCGACGGTACTCGCAAGCAGCGATCGCCAAACAACCGCATATTTAATCTACAAACTTTCTGGAGAGGCGATCGCCCTAACAGCCAATCCCTTTACAATTGGACGCGAACCAACCAACACTTTAGTATTACAAGACCCGCAAAGTTCGCGCTACCACGCTCAAATCCGCCGCGCCACTGACGAAATTGGCAAACAGCGATATCAGCTTGTTGATAGCGGCAGTTCCAACGGCACTTTTGTGGGTGGGCAGAGGCTGGCTGCTAACGAGCCTTTTTGGCTGCCAAATGGTTGCGAAATTGCGATCGGCGATCAAAAATGGGTGTTTCAAGATTCGTGATTGAAAGATATGAAGATTTTTTTAAACAGCAGATAAACACAGATAAATCCCATCAGCGTTTATCTGTGTTTATCTGCTGACATCTGCGGTTGAAAAATCCCAATCTAAGTAACTTGCTTTAATCACGATATACAAGTAATAGATGAATATGGTTTTAAACAGGAGATAAACACAGATTAATCCCATCGCCTTTCATCTGTCAGGTTTCTGTAGGGGCGTTGTCAAGAGTCCCCGCCTTTGGGACACAGATTGACAAATTCTCCCTCCCCAATTCCTCATACTCCCAGGTAGAAGTCTCTTCCCAATCTTAGGGGGGATATCTCCACAAGCGTTTCGAGCGATAATTTGTCAAGATTGAAAATATAACGAGAGGACAACCACATGAACTTTTCTATACAATCTGTTTACAACTGGTATCGCGACACGCTCCGCAACCCCAAGTACCGCTGGTGGATTATTCTGGGAACCCTGGCATATCTGGTAAGCCCGATCGACATTGCACCAGATTTTCTCCCCGTCGTCGGACAAATTGACGATGTGGCGATCGCAGTCTTGCTGATTTCCGAAGTGTCCCAAATGGCGATCGACTACTTTAAATCCCGCCAAACAGAGACAGCCACAGCATCCGAAGCCACCGGCAGCCCTTCTGAAGCCAAAGGCAGCACCGTTGACGTAGATGCAGTTTCCGTACAATAGACCTTTTGCAAAATCCTTTTCCTCAATTGATGGGACGGGCAAGATGCCCATCCCACAAGAAAAAATAACTCTTGTGGGATGGGCATCTTGCCCGTCCTAATTATTTTTGCAAGAGGTCTAATAATTGCCAAAAATAATCGATCGCTACAACCCCGACTTCTTCAAGAAATCGGGGTTTTTGTTTTTTAAATGGCAACTGCTCAGATCGTGCTCCAAAACTGGTAATTTTAACTATGGTCAATCTGTGTTAACAACAAATTTTTATAGATGAAGTTTAGCGAAATATTACAAAAACTTAAGTTAGCCACCAGTCGCACCCTCACAGCGTCGGTTGCTACCGATCCAGAAATTACAGGCGCGGCCCCAGTCGATGAAGCTGCATCTGGCACAATCAGTTACATAGAAGGTGCTAAATTTGCCGTTCATACAGCCACTACAAATGCTTCGGCTTTAATTTTACCCTTAGATGAAAGCCTCCAAGCTCAATGTACCGATCGCAATATTGCTTGGATTGCCGCAGCAGATCCGCGATTGCTGTTTGCTGAAACGATCGCCATTTTCTATCAACCGTTTCGCCCAGCATCCGAAATTCATCCCTCAGCCGTCGTTCACCTCTCAGCAGAAATTGGTGAAAATGTCTATATCGGCCCCCACGTCGTTATTCAAGCAAAAGTCAAAATTGGCAGCAACGTTTGCATTCATCCAAATGTCGTAATTTACCCAGATTCGGTAATTGGCGAAGGCACTGTTTTACACGCTAACTGTGTCATCCACGAACGTACTCGCATCGGGGCAAATTGCGTGATTCACAGCGGTGCGGCGATCGGTTCCGAAGGTTTTGGGTTCGTGCCGACAGCCACAGGATGGGTAAAAATGGAGCAGTCTGGCTGCACGGTATTAGAAGAGGGCGTTGAGGTTGGCTGCAACAGCACGATCGACAGGCCCGCTGTAGGAGAAACCCGCATCGGTCAGAATACAAAAATCGACAATTTAGTACACGTAGGTCATGGCTGTCAAGTCGGGAAAAATTGCGCGTTTGCCGCTCACGTTGGCATGGCTGGGGGAGTAAAAATTGGCAACAATGTAATTTTGGCAGGTCAAGTGGGAATTGCTAATCAAGCCAAAATCGGAGATGGGGCGATCGCTACTGCTAAAGCCGGAATTCACAGTGATGTTGCAGCAGGGGCGATCGTGACGGGCGTTCCAGCAATTCCGCATAAACTATTTCTCAAAGCCGCAGCCGTCTACAACCGCTTGCCCGAAATGTACCAGTCTCTGAGGCAAATTCAGCGCAAGCTCGATCGGTAGTCAGTTGGCAGTTGGCAGTTTTCAGTTGGCAGTTGGCAGTTGTTATTAGTTATTAAAATGTGGCATCACCTAAACAACCTGCGATTGATGTCGCAGTCAATACCAGCAATTGTCAAAGTAATTGTTTTTTTATCAACTTGGATTTGTGTGTGGTTGCCCATAGCGATTGTGCTGGCGATCGCCCTCAAATGGCATCCACCCCAACCCCTGGGAAACAAAAAACTACCTTTACTAGCTTCCCTCTACGTGATTGTCCCCTTCATTTTATGGGCGACAAGTTGGATCGAAAACACGTCTTGTACTAACTGGGGTTGGGATTGGCAACCCGCAGTTTTGATGTCATTACTGCGGGGATTGGGATTAGGAATAATCAGCTTAGTAATTTTATTCAGCCTGCAATTAACCGCAGGCTGGATCGAGCTACAAATGGGGGAAATTTCCACCGAAACAGGCGAAAAAAATAATAATTTTTGGGCCTTAATTTTTAACCCTGCTAGTCTGCTGACTCTGTTATTAGGACTGTGGATTAGCGCCACAGAAGAGTTGATATTTCGCGGCTGTTTGCAAACAATACTCCAGCAAGATTACTCAATACTAATCGCAGGTGCGATCGCCAGTTTCATTTTTGCGATCGCCCACCTAATTTGGGCCGCCAAAGAAACTCTACCGCAACTCCCAGGATTGTGGCTGATGGGCATGGTTTTAACCTTAGCCCGCATCGCCGACAATAGCAGTTTAGGATTGGCGATCGGCATTCACGCAGCTTGGATTTGGGGTATAACTACCTTAGATACAGCGCAAGCAATTAAACCTACTTCTACCGTACCCGAATGGATTACAGGAATTGCCGCAAAACCCCTAGCCGGTGCAGCCGGAATATTGCTACTGCTAGCAACAGCAGCCGTACTTTTGTTAATTAAAAATTAAAACCTAATACCCCAAACCCCTTTAAAATTACCTATTCTCTTCCTCTCTTCCTCCGCGCCCTCTGCGCCCTCTGCGGTAAAAAAAAAGATTAGATTCAATAAAGGAACAAAACATAGATAACACAGCCATTAATCTGCAGTTAAAAATCAGACATTAATTCAAATGTCGATCGATCGTCACAATCGAAACCGGATTCAGCGCGTCAAAACGAGTCAAATTGCCCGCATTTACAGAACGCGACAACTGCACCTGCACGATTCGGTAACTCCAGTGCGGTTCCCGGCGCACCCGATCGCCCATCCAGCTCAAAACAGTAGCAATATCCTCAAAAGCATCCAAAGCCAGCACGATCGAGCCTCCAGGAAGCAGCCGCAGCGCGCAAACGCCCAAAATTTTAGTCAACCCTCCGCCACTACCGCCAATAAAAATCCGGTGCGGAGGACGCAAGCGGTGCAAGATTTCCGGGGCGGTTCCGTAAATCGAGAACACATTTTGCAGCCCAAAACGGCCGTAGTTGAACTCGATCGCACAAGTACCAGAAATTGTTTGTTCGATCGCATATACTTCAGACTGCGGGAATAAACGAGCAATCTCGATCGACACAGAACCATTACCAGCACCCACATCCCAGACAACTTGTCCCGGTTGCAAAGCCAATTGTCCCAGCACCAACACCCGCACTTCCCGTTCAACTGTCAAACCCGGCTTATTGCCACAACCGATAAAAGCTGCATCCGGTATTCCCAACAAAGGCAACTTTTCCAAATCCAAAGGTTCTGCCCTCGGCGGGGACTCCCGCAGCATCACAACCACACTCAGCGGTGCAAAAGACTCTCCCAGCAAAGCTGACACAGAACGCAGGCCCACCCGCTCGTCAGCAGACCCCAAATTTTCGCAAACCCAAAACTCGTAGCGTGTAGGCAAATTTAGAGCTTTCACCAAATTTGCCAGGGCCGCCGGAGTATGAGTTTCGTCTGCGAGCACCGCAATTTTCTCGACACCGAGTTTGAGTTTTGCCGTCAGTTCCTCAAAATAACGTCCTTGAGAGCCAACAAAATGAGCGTCTTGCCAAGGGATTTGCAAGCGATTAAAAGCCAACTGCACAGAACTGACGTGGGGGTGAAAAGTCAATTTTTCTGCCGGCAATTGGGCAATTAACAACTTTCCCCAGCCGTAAAACAGCGGGTCGCCGGCCACTAAAATTACGATCGGTCGATCGCGGGGTTCCACCGTCCCCGCAGAGGGTTCTAATTCCGGTTCAGTCGCCCACCAGCGCCGAATTTCCAGAATTGCTTCGGTCAAATCTTCCAACGCCCAGCGCTCTCCGTCGTGCTGGGGAAAATAGCTCAAATGGATCTCGCTCCCTATTAGCAGAGCGGCCATTTCTACAACCTGCCGCGCCGATTCGCTCAGCCCAGCAGCTCCATCTAAACCTATACCAACAACGTGTACTGTCACTTTTTAAGCAAAAAGTAAAAAACCAGAATTACTGATTTTTCCTGGTTTTTCATAAATTTTTTCCTTGACTTTGTTACCAAGCCAGAATAATGAAAGCATTTAATCGGCAATATCCTGACTCTTGAAACAGAGGGAAGAGTGGGAGAGTGGGAGAGGGAAGAGTGGGAGAGTGGGAGAGTGGAAGAGTGGGAGAGTGGGAGAGTGGGAAAATATGCTCTCTTGCTTCTTCCGTCTTCCGTCTTCCGTCTTCCGTCTTCCGTCTTCCGTCTTCCTGAAATCCGTTACATCCGTTACATAATCCGTTACAAAATCCGTTGCTAATACATCCGTTACATCCGTTACATCCGTTACATAATCCGTTGCCGAACTTCCTTCGTTAAAACTCAAAAACAGGCCAGTCCGGTTGCCGGAGGTAGGTAGCCATGTCCTCAAACTTCCGCAGTTCTACTCGTTGTACGGACAGTTCTTGCGGCGTGTCCAGCCATTGCTCGTTTAACTCCGACAGCAAAGCGCACAAGCGATCGCGGTCTAGGTTCGGCCCGATGTCCCCAAAATAAGCCAGAGTAATGTGGGCCGTAAAATGATATTGCTGTTCAATTCCCAAAGCCATTAAATCGGGATTTTGATAGATCGATCGGCGAAACTCCAGAATTTGCTTGTAAGAGTTTTCGTCCGTCGGTGCCAAACAAACACCCACAGCTCTAGTCATCACCATCAACCCCAGCACTATCCAGCGAATGGGAGCGCCGCCAGCCAAGGGTTTGCAGGCGGCAAAACCATCGGCCATGCGCGAGCGCAGTTGCTCCTCAAATTCGGGATTATTATCAGAGGCATCTCGAAAAGCGCTGCTCCAAATCAAATCGGCTACGGTTAAATGGAAGCTATCAGGAGGCAGTGCCACAAGCGCACCCTCCCCTATTTCCTGCAATAGCCGTTGTTGGCTCGATTGCAAATTACTATAAAATGCAGCATTTTCTGCATCTTCCCCTGCAGGCGGCGTAATAACTGAATAACCTGGAAAAGGTACAGGATCTCTCCGGCCTGCTTCGTCGGGCTTAAATTTGGGAGATTCCTGAATGTGTTCCACCTGGGACTTGTAGGAGTCCAGCAGCGTCATTCGCGCCACCCGATTTACGTAAGCTTGATAAGTATCATCCAATCTTGATTTCCTCGCGGTGACAAACTCCCACACCAAATTTTATATTATGGCGCGGGCTTCCAACAGTCCTATTCAGGATATGTTGGACAAGGCTCGCGTGCAACTCTGATTTTTTGGGCTAGTGAGCGTTTTTTATGCAACTTTACCTGTTTTGGGGGGAAGACGACTTTGCGATGGCGCAGGCTGTGACAAGTTTGCGCCAAACAGTCCTCGACCCCAACTGGGCTAGTTTTAACTATGACAAGATTATTGCCGATCGAGCCGATGCTGTGGTCGAAGGGCTCGATCGAGCCTTAACGCCCCCCTTCGGTACCGGCAGCCGTTTTGTCTGGCTGGCAAATACGACTTTAACGCAGCAGTGTTCTCCAGAACTGTTGGCCCAATTGGAACGAACACTGCCAGTGATTCCCCCTACCACCGTGCTGCTGCTGACAGCAGTCAAAAAACCCGACAGCCGGCTCAAATCTACCAAGTTACTCGTCAAGTCCGACGCCGAAGTGCGGGAATTTTCACCGATTCCGCCTTGGAATGACAAAGAATTAGCCCAGCGGGTGCGCCAAGTCGCTGGCGAAATGAATGTAAAATTGACAGCCACAGCGATCGAACTTTTGGCCACATCCATCGGCAGCGATACCCGTCAGCTATACAGCGAACTCGAAAAATTGCTGTTGTTTGCCGGCAACCGCAGCCAACCTCTCAACCCGGAGGAAGTCGCCGCACTGGTACACTGCCACGCCCAGAATACCTTCCAGCTAGCCGATGCGATTCGCGAGGGCAATACCTCCGCCGCTTTAGATTTATTGGCGGGCTTAACGGCCCGCAGCGAGCCTGGTTTGAGGATTGTGGCGGGCTTGACTGGTAAGTTTCGGATTTGGCTGTGGGTAAAGGCGATGATCCAAGCGGGCGATCGCGATGATAAAATTGCTCAAGCTCTAGATCTCGGCAATCCGAAACGAGTATACTATTTTCGTCAAGAAGTCAAGAACGCCAGCTTAGAAAAACTGCAAAAAAGTTTACCCTTGCTGCTAGACTTAGAGGCTTCTTTAAAACGGGGGCGAGAAGAAATCTCAACCCTGCAAACCAAAGTTATAGAACTTTCTAGCTTGTTTCGCTGATGCGCGACAGGGCACAGGAGCGGCATCTTACTGTAAATTTTTACAACAAATTTCGATAGCGCCTATGTGCTTGATGTCGGCTCGCGGGCCAAAAGGTCAATAGATACTAGAAATACTCTCAGAATGCCAAAGTAGAAGTTAATGTGGTAAATAAATATTGTCCGCCGAATGCCGATCGGTTAATATTATTTGCCGGCTCTCCACCCCCCCCAAAAAAAGAGCGCTACCCATGACACAACAGAACCCGCGGGAACTGCTCAAGCAGGGCGATCCAAAAGCGATCGCATCTAGCATCAACCGTACACTCAAACCCAAAGGCATCAACGCCGATGTGACGCGGGACAACGGCTGCCTCCACATAATTCTGGAGGCAGACAAAGTACCGGATCAAATGGTATTGGTCGATTTCATCCGCACCGGCATGACGAAGCTGGGACTCGAATCAATTCACACTGTAAAGGTTTACGGGCGTCGAACAGGTGACGGCTCGCCTGCGTGGGAAGATGAAATTGATCTGATGCCTGCGGAGCCAATGCTTTACGGATCAGAAAGTGGAATGCCTGACGACTCTGTAGGTATACATGATGTCGAGCCAGAAGGCGAAGACTATTATCAAGAGGGAGAATTCGATCGAGATGACGACGAGGAAGACGAAGACGAAGACGAAGATCAAGCCCCACCTCCGAAAAAACAATTTCCCAAATGGGTAATACCTGTGGGTATCCTAGTACCTCTGGCGGCGATCGCAGCAGGGCTTTTCTTTACTAACACTTTCCCCTTCGGCGACTCGAACCCAGAACCCATCGCCCCCGAAGCTGCTTCCCCCTCCCCCCAACCCTCATCTCCCCCTTCTAAAGCCGCTGCATCCTCTCCAGCCGCATCTTCGGGCACCCCACAGGCAGCCTCCCCTGCACCAAAACCCGCTCCCACTGCTGCTGCACCAGCAAGCCCAGCTCCAGCTTCTCCTGCACCAAAAGCCGCCGCGCCTAAGCCTGACTCTTGGAGAGAAGCCGTTAACACAGCTCAGAAGGCAGCAATTTCGGCCCAGAAGGCTCAGTCTCAAAATGAGTGGATCGCAGTAGCAAGCGAGTGGCAGCAAGCGGTTAAGCTCATGAGAGCCGTGCCGTCAACCAGCCCCAACTATCAAAAGGCTCAGCAAAAAGCGTCAGAGTATCAGGCTAATCTGATTGTTGCCAACCGCAGGGCGGCGGCAGCGCCTTAAGAGTTTTGAGTTTTGAGTTGAATACTCGAGGTGCTAAAAGTCAAAAGTCAAAAGCCAAAAGCCAAAAGTAAAAAACTTGTTTTTACTGAAAGCTTTCTTACTTTTGACTTTTTTTAATTTTATTAAAATTTCATTTAAGCTGTCGCGCATTTAAATTGCATATTCGAGGCGGGCAGGACGCCCAGCCCACTAATTGTTTGATTTTTTTTTAACAGACAATTTAAATGCCGCAACATCTGAAAAATGGTCAGAAAAAAGTTGACAGTTGACAGTTGACAGAAAAAAGTTGACAGTTGACAGTTGACCTCTACCTGGAAGGAAGAGGATTGAAGTAATGAATAGTCTTCTTTTAATTTCTCCCTAAAAGGGAGAGGCTTTAAACCAATTCTTTCTGGTAAACAGAATTATATTTGTGTCGGTTGTGGCAGACAATTTATAGATTGCTATCAACCTCATAAAGGTTACTCTTCAGAGGTTAAACGTGAATGTCTCAAAATGTATGTCAATGGTATGGGTTTTCGAGCAATTGAGAGAGTCAAAAATGTGCATCATACGACCCTCATTAATTGGGTCAAACAAGTAGGAAAACTTTTGCCAGATTTTTATGACGTAGAAACAACTCCCGAAGTGGGAGAATTAGATGAATTAGAAACATTTGTGGGCTCAAAAAAAACTTGCACCTGGTTATGGACATCAGTAAATCATTTTAAACCAGGTATTCTAGGATGGGTTTTAGGCGACCGAGCGTGCAAAAACCTTTGAACCACTATGGGGGATTGTTAATAAATAGAAATGCCATTTTTAGGTGACAGATGGGTGGAAAGTTTACCCGCAGTTTATTCCCGATGAAGATCAGATTCAGCAGCGCCGGAATTACTTACCAAAAGCAAAGAAACCGGGTTTTTGACCGTTTCTGCGGGTGTAACGCGTCTTTTCAGCAAAAAAACCCGGTTTCTGACTACTCGTGCGTCAGCCTTATAAACGTAAAATATCGTTTACGGTTGTTGCTGAATGATTAAACCGCAGAGAACACAGAGGACACTGAGTCAGAGAATGAGAGAGATGAATAATTTCGATGTCAATGGATTTGAGATCGGAACATTTGTCATAGCAATCCGCGATAGCGAATAAACACCAACATCACCGCCCACGATCCTAATGCGACTTTGACTGCAACCAGGATATTGAGCAAGGGGAGAATGCCACCGCTGAAAAGTGTGCCTAACTCTCCGTGCGGTAACTCATATCCTGACAGAGTGATAACGGACAATACAATGAAAACAAGTACCGAAACCTTCTCCAAAGTCGCGGCGTGCCAGCGCTGGTAGATTTCTTGCATCCACTGCGGTGATGAGGTAATCGCCACCAAGCCGATCGCAGTTCCCCCCGCTACACCCGCCGCAAAACCGCCCCCTGGACTTAAATGCCCGCGAATTGCTAGTTCGATACCCACCAACGCAGCAATCGTCGCTCCCAATCGCGCCAAAATAATCGATGGTTGATCGGTAAACTGATATATGGCGCAGGACGGCTTTTCATTGGCTAGCATAAAGCTTGCACCCAAGATGGCGATCGTAAATACCACGACTTCAAAGATCGTGTCGTACAGCCGATTTCGCAAAATGATACCGGAAACCGCATTGGATACTCCACTATCTTGAACAACCAATTCGACGATCGAACTTTGCTGCGATAAGTCCATTGTTGGATTGGCGATTAGCAGCATTTTGACAAACAGCGCTATCCCTGATAAAAAGTAAACCCACTTCATCAATGCTTGTCCTCTGCGTCTGGTGTATTTACATAGGTTAGGGTTGTCCCCGGTGATGAAAGTTCGGTTTGCATGATGTCGTAGACACGCCGAACTCTGATTGCGGTGTTATAAAGTTGCGCTTCGCCGCTGTGTTCTAGTTGGTCTTGTGGGGAACAAGCTGCATGAACTTCTTTTTCCATCAGCGCCCGCTGCAATGCCTGTGTAGTCGCATAGGGAACCAGTTCCAGGCGCATATGGCGTTTCTGAAAAACTGTGCGGATGTCATCTATCAGTTGCTTAAAATGACCTGCGGTTTTGTCGTTTGGTATAGCATCGTCCTCAATCCCGTCTTCGATGACACCCAGACGCAGCACGAGGGATGAACGCACCGTCACTGCATAAAGTGTAATCGCGAGTAGAGTACCCATCAAGGCTTCGGTCAAGCCCACATCCCCCGCCCCTAGAATTGTATACACCAAGGCGGCGATCGCTCCCAATACCCCCCGCAGTAGCAATGCGTGGTATGGATTGACCTGAAATACCACCATACCACCAGCTAAGGGTAGCAGAGCGACGAGGACATAAATGTAGCTATTATCGTTCATAGTCAGTCCCTGTTTTGGAACAATAGGCCAACACATATCCCAGCATTGTGTTCCAGATTGCTAAGCAAATGATCGCCAGAATCAGCAGCGGCCATTTACTGGGTATTTTCAGCAGCAATCCGACGACGATCAACATTGACCCAAGCGTATCTGCTACCGAAAGACTGTGCAGTTTATACAAAACCGATCGCTTGCCCAGTAGGAAAGAAGTACCCCAAAACCAGAAAAAAATCCCTATACCGATGCAGGTATAGCTCAATACATCTATTACGATCATGCTTCACTGATACGTTTGATTATTTGTGCCAACAACATCAATCCAGCATTACCCACACTGAGGATAATCGCCGCCACCACACCGATCATCCAATCATCGCGCCAGACGGATATGACGAGAGCGATAATTGCCGTTTTCGTCGAAATACTGGCAAAGGCCAACATTGTTTGCCAGATATCATGATCTTTCCATACCTCGTACATGGGTATGAGCAGAGCCAGAATCATCGCAATTAGAATCAAGTTGTTCAAGTTGTTCAATGCTGTACCCTCCTGATTGTTTGCTGACTTAGCTAAATAGGAATTACTGATTTCTCCCCGCTCTTCCTCTGCGTTCTCTGCGTTCTCTGCGGTTAAAAAATCCTAAAAAACTTCAGCTAATTACTCGAAGTCCGCCGCACTCGGTGTACTTCGTAAAAACCCTCTTCGTGATATTTCACAACAATCGTCTTAGGAGTAAAAGTGATCAGGAAGACATCTAGGAAGATCAGCAAGGGCGATCGATGATTTGGCACTTTTTCCATGATCACATCTTCGTGCCTATGGGGACGGAGGATGAGTTCAAAAGCTTCTATATAAGCTATCGGAATCGCCATGAAGATTTTACCCAACACCCCCAACCATTCCCTCAAAGGTTCCGGGGGTGCGTAGCTGCGCGGCAAGAGGAAAGCAATGATGAAGCCGATCGCAATATTTGCCAAACTAAAATCGGCAGTGAGTAGAAACCAGATGGTCAGTCTTAATATTAGCTGTCCAATCATGTTGAGAATGCCATCCAGAATAGTAGGAGCGAAATCAAGCTCATAAAACCGACCAAATGATCGAATTGTTCAAGCATACGTGGCAGTTTGATTGCCGTGCGTTGAAAAATTAGAAAATAGGCTAACCAACCAACACCGATGATGGCGATCGCCTTAAGCATATTTTCCAGCGTATATGCCTGAACATCAAAAGCATTGGCTGCAATCAGCCCACCTAGCAACAGCAACACCGCAGGCCAAAAACCGGGTTTGGCTGCTGTTTGTCCGCCACGGGGTAGAAAGATGAATTTAGCAAAAGAGATTGCTGTTCCGACTGCTGCGAGATTCATCGCGATCGCTTGCCAGGAACCCAAATTCTTCACCGTTAACGTCTTTGCCCCAAAGCCAACCAACATGGGAAAGCCAGAGATTGATAAGCTAGCTATGACTAAGGCAATCCAGATCTTGGTATCGATCGGCTTCTGTTTCAATTCTTTCAGATTACGACTCGGTAACGATCCTGCAATCAGAAACAGCGACGATTTCACCAAACCGTGTGCCAGCGCATAAAACCCACCAACTTCCGGTGCAGCGAGGATAAAGCCCAACTGCGAAACCGTGTGAAAAGCCAACATCCGTTTGCTATCTTTTTCTAAAACCGCACAGAACACGCCCAGCAGCGCCGTCCCGACTCCGAAAATCTGGACGATGGGTGCCACCTCGTCCACCATCAGCGCACAGCGCACGAGGGGATATACCCCAGCTTTAACGACAATTCCCGACAGCAAAGCCGACACTGGAGTTTCTGATTCCGAGTGAGTTAAGGGCAGCCACAACCCGGATACAAACACGCCTCCTTTGACCAATAGTCCCATAAAAATCAGAGCGATCGCCTCTGGGGGCGCTGCACCCAATCCGGCAAAACTAAACGAATAACTTGCCTTATAAACCAACACGGCACCGACTAGATAAAACAGCATTGCCGTGTTGCTAATAAATAGATAGCGCAAAGCCACCCAAATCGCTCGATCGGTGCGAGGATAGGCAATCAAGAGAAACGCCGCAATCCCGCTGACCTCTAATGCCACATATAAACTGATAAAGTCCGTAGAGGCAAAGGCTGCATTCAGACTGCCGTGCACCATCAGAATCTGTGCATAGAAAAATGCCGACTTATCTGTGGGCCAACAATAGATAACAACCGCCGCCGTGACTAAGGCATTGGTTAAGATAAAGTAGCCGCTCAAGCTATCGACTAGCAAAGTCACGCTGAAATTATCCAGTAACTTCAGCGTCACCGCTGACGGCATCGTAAAAAGCTCGGCTGCAAAAGCAGCAGATACAATCGCTCCTAATATTGCGAGATACTTGTCAAGCTTGGGAATTAAATAAATAGTAAACCCGACAAAAAATGGGAATGCAATCCAGGCGATCGTCAGGGTATTCATGGGGTGTTATTCATCTCGATTTCGTTACTTTCCAATGTCGGATTATCTCGTGCCAGCTTCATCACACCGACCAGCATTAAAGCCTGAATCGAAAAGCCGATCACGATCGCCGTTAAGATCACCGCCTGGGGAACCGGATCGGCGTAAGCGACATTTTTCCCCTTTGAAATAATTGGTGTCAGCAAGCCTTCTCGCGATGCCACCACCACGTAATAGGCTATAACCCCTGTACTCATGACATCCATACAGACGATTTTCATGATCAGGTTCTTTTTAAAGATGATACCAAAAAATCCGCAAAATACTGTTGCCAATACCAATGCTTCTAACATGGAAATTGCGTGTTGGATAAGGGGTTTTGGTTATTATATTTGAATTAATGTATATTATTTTCTAATGGGGCTCAGAAATTTTCTAGCCCTTAAAGGCTCTGAAAAGCTGTCTAGGTAAGGGAAAGAGTTGGATGTCCCGTCAGAGCTGAAACCCTTGTCAATGCAAGTCTGAGTCCAATTAAAACTCAAACCCTTTACCTGTCAATGTTTGCAGCGATTTTTGACGTTATTTTTTTCTAAGTCGCGTTAGCGAATATGTGGGCGACAACGAAGTCCGATCGTCCATCAAACGCGGTTTCAGACCACTCGTGCGTCCAGGAGTGTTCAATAGACCTCTTGCAAAAGTCCTTTTCATAAATTTATTGGACGGGCTCTTCGGCCCATCCCACAAGAAAAAATAACTCTTGTGGGATGGGCCGAAGAGCCCGTCCTAGTTATTTTTGCAAGAGGTCTAATTTAACTGGGGCGAACGTCACTAAGTTCAATCATTCCGCAAAGCTGCGATCGGATCTAAGCGCGCCGCATTCCTCGCCGGAAGCACTCCAGCCAACAAGCCCACACTAAAGGATAGCCCAAAACCGGCCGCGATCGACCATACAGAAACCACAAACGGAAATTTGAACGCTGTCGAAGCCCCAAAGGCGATCGCAACTCCCAACCCAATACCCGCCGTTCCCCCCACCGTGGAAACTAAAATTGATTCCGCCATAAATTGAATTAGAATTGCTGCATTAGTAGCGCCTACCGCTTTGCGAATCCCGATTTCCTTAGTACGTTCCACAACAGATACCAACATAATATTAGCAATACCGATGCCGCCAACCACCAAAGAAATTCCGGCGATCGCTCCGATCATAACCGTAAATAAACCGATCACATTGCTGAAAGTATTAACTATCTCAGCTTGATTGACAACTCGAAAATCATCCGGTTGTGGCGGATAAATATTGTGGCGCAGGCGCATGATATTTTCCACTTGAAATTGAGCATCCGCTAAATCCGCTTCGCCCGCAGTTTCCAACCAAAAACCCGATATCGCAATCCCCGCTAAAGAATTTCTCCCCACAATCCGCGAAGACATATTTTTGAGGGGAATATACACTCGATCGTCCTGATCGGTTCCCCCTACAGACCCCTTGCTTTCCATCACTCCAATGACCTTGTAGCGGTTTCCCTGAATGCGAATATCGGAGGATAGCGCATTAGCTCCGGCTCCAAAAAGTTCGTCCCGCACCTTAGAACCGAGGACAACTACTGGCTCAGCAGCATTCAATTCATCCTCGTTAAAAAACCGTCCTTGTTGAGGTTGAATGTTCTTGACATCTGGATAGTTTAAATCTGTTCCCAAAATAGCAGTAAATGAATTTTGTCCGCCATAAACGACTTGCACTTGGCGCTGCAAATAAGCCGAAATTGCCTTAACTGCCGGTGCTTGTTTGCCGATCGCCCTAGCGTCATCCCAAGTAAGGGTAGTAGCAGAACCGCTTCCCTGACTGACACCGCCCGATCGCGAAGCGCCGGATAAAACCAACAGCACATTTGTACCCAAAGCTTTTAACTGTTCTTCAGTTGATTTTTGCACTCCCTGTCCCACCGAAGTAATGGCAATTACCGAAGATATCCCAATAATTACGCCCAGCATGGTTAAACTGGTACGCAATTTGTTATTCCACAGCGCTTCTGTCGCCATGAACGCGATTTGAACGTTAGAGATTTTGTTGATAGCTGGGCGAGTCTTTAATTTCATTAGGTAGTTGGGTATTGGTAATGCCTAGTTGGTGGGGATTAAGATTTTTTTTAACCGCAGAGAGCGCAGAGAGCGCAGAGGGAGAGAAGAAGGAGATCGATAATTAATTGGTGTATGGGTGTTGTGCTTTCCTTTTTCATTTTTCCCACTAACGCAAGCGGGTTCCGCCACCTGGTTGCAAACCCGGAATTCCACCCGATGATGGATTTTGGGATCTAGGCCGCAATCCGGGGGGTAAACTAAGCAGCACTTTTTCATTTCCTTTCAAACCCGATCGCACTTCCGTCTTATCATCCACCGTCATACCAGTCTTAATCGGCATAAAAGCAGGTTTACCATCTTCTCCACCGGGAACAAAAACCCCCGTTTCCCTTTGTTGGCGCACAATTGCCGCAGTCGGGACTACCAAAACATTTTTGAGTTCACCAGCCTTAAACTCAACATTCACATTCATGCCCGATCGCAGCATTTGTTTATCATCATTAATAATTGCCGCTTTTACCTCAAAACTTGTCACATTTTGCTGGACGATCGACTGAGGCGAAATTTGAGTGATTTTACCTGCAAAAGTCTTGTCCGCAAAAGCATCAGCTTGAATAGACGCAGCCTGGCCGATCTGAATCTGAGAAATATTAGTTTCTGCTACGTTTGCTACTAATTGATTTTTGGAAGCTAAGGACAAAATCGAAGAAGAAGTCGCCGAAGAAACCGCACTACCTGCCGTCGTGGGAGTCACAAAAGCGCCCGGATCTGCGTACTTGCGCGTGACAGTGCCGGTGAAAGGAGCCCGTAGCACAGTGTCGTTAATCTGCGCTTGAACGCTTTGCAGGCTGCCTCTAGCGGCGAGAACTTGAGCGCGGGCTTGGGCGATGTCTTCCGGGCGAGAACCGGCTTCTAGTAGCGCCAAAGCTTGCTGTTTTTGCTCGACTGCGGCCTGCCCCGCAGCGATGTCTTCCGGGCGTGCGCCCGATCGCGCCAGGGCCAAAGCTTGCCGTTTTTGCTCCACAGCAGCCCGCCCTGCAGCGATGTCTTCCGGGCGTGCGCCCGATCGCGCCAGGGTCAAAGCTTGCCGTTTTTGCTCCACAGCAGCCCGCGCCGAAGCGATTTCTTCAGGGCGAGCACCCGCTTGCAGCAAAGCTACAGCTTGTTCGGCTTGTCTGACTTGCGTTTGAGATCGATCGCGCGCGGTGCGGGAGTTGTTGACAATTTGCAAAGCAATGGCTCCGGCATTATAGAGTTCCTGATTTCTCTGAAAGTCTTCCTCAGCTTGGTTTTTGGCGTATTCGGCATCTCTGAGTTGGGCGATCGCTTGGGCGATGTCTTCAGGTCGATTGCCCTTGAGCAATTTTTGTAAATTTGCCTGTTGTTCAGCTAATTGTGCCTCGGCTACGGCAATATCCTGGCTTCGATTGCCGTTGAGCAATTTTTGCAACGTTGCCTGTTGCTCTGCCACTTGTGCCTCAGCTACAGCAATGTCTTGGGTTCGATTGCCGTTGAGCAATTTTTCCAGACTTGCCTGTTGTTCTGCTAACACTGCCTTAGCCACAGCAATGTCCTGGGTTCGAGTGCCGTTGAGCAATTTTTGCAGGTTTGCTTCCGCGGCTGCGAGTTGTCCGCGAGTTTGGGTAAGTTGCCCTTGGAGGTTGGAGTCGTCCATGTAGGCGAGAATCTGCCCTTTTTCAACGCTGTCTCCTTCCTTGACGAGCAAACTTTTGAGAACTCCTGAAGTTTTGGGGCTGACGTTAACGGAACGTTCGGGCACAATTGTGCCGTTTGCCGAAATTGCGATCGGCAAGTTCACCCTTTGGACAGCAACGGTTTTTTCCTTGCGTCTGGTTTCGCGGTTTGATTTGACTGCGAGTTGGCTGTAAGCTGTGTAGCCGACTCCTGCAAGCAGGGAAGCGGCGAGGAGTCCGCTGAGCCAGGGAGTCAGCTCTTTTTTTATCTGAAAGTGCTTTACGAAGTACATATCAATTAGACCTGATGGGTCTGTCTTGAATTTAGACCGATCGGGAACAGAAAAGGTTCAATTGAAGTCTGGTTGTGTTTTTTTTTGTTGTGCCGTTATGTGCAGGTATCTTCGGATAATTTTGGATAATGAGGAAATCAGCTAGGATTAATTGAGAATCTCGATCGATGAGGAACGGAAAAATGAGTATTCAATTAGAGTTGCCGCCTGAGTTAGAAAGTCAACTGTCTAATGAAGCCTTGCTGCTAAACCTACCTTTATCTGAGTACATCCTACGTGTTTTATCGCTCAGGCAAGTTCTGAGCAACCCACCTAAAACTGGAGCAGAGCTTGTTGCTTACTGGCAAAGCGAAGGAGTCATCAACTCACGACCTGATATCACCGATAGTCAAGTATATGCTCGAAACCTGCGCCATCAGGCAGAAACACGGACGCGGACATAAGAAATGCCAATGTATCTTTTAGACACAGATGTTTTAATTGATATTCAACGGGGTCATGCACCTGCAATTGCTTGGTTTTCGAGTCTTTCAGATATACCTAGTGTTCCCGGTTTTGTTGTCATGGAGCTAATCCAAGACTCTCAGAATATGCAGCAAGTTCGTAAAGCTCTTCAATTGGTTGCACCATTACCAATAATTTGGGCAACTGAAGCTGATTGTGCCTGTGCGTTGTCAGATTTCACAACTTACCATTTGTCAAACAGTCTGGGATTGCTTGATGCTTTGATTGCCGCCTGTGCTGTGGGACGAGGTTTAACGCTTTGCACATTTAACGTTAAACATTATCGAGTTGTCCCAAATCTTTTGACAGCACAGCCTTATGCACGTTAACCGCAACCTAATCATTTCAGCGCGAAGAGCTAACCGTTATGAGCAGAAACGATTTGAACATTACCTCCGGTACTAACTGGGCAGCTTTAGAGTCAAGATCGGAAGAGAATATCGACTACTCAGATATTCCACCGCTGACAGATGAATTTTTTGAACGATCGACTTTACGTATTCCAGCAGCTCTAGCCGACAACTTAGTTCAGCTCGATCCAGATATCAAGCAGTGGTTTGAGGCTCAAGGAGAACAGTATAAAACTCTAATTAACAACGTTTTACGCCAATATATAGAGAACAACAAAACTCAGCATAACCTGATTAGCACCCTGCGTTGCAACGGACGACGAGCAAAGTCTTTTTATCTGCGATCGCATCGATCGAACTTTTGAAAAGTTCGATCGCCAATTGCCTCCTTAACAAACAGCCACTACACCCAATTCTGTAATCGCCGCCTCCGGGCCCACCAAAGAAACATACGGTTCGATGAAGTATTTCTTAGCAGCAGCCCGCGCTTGTGAAGCTGTCACCTGTGCAATTTCTTCTTGAAATTGCTGGTCAAATTTAATTCCCAATCCCAAAATTTCATACCAACCTAAAACTTGGGCAATTTGCGAATTAGTTTGTTTTCCTAAAGCATATTGACCGAGCATCTTATTCTTGCAAGCTTGCAATTCTTCCTCGCTTAGTTGGATGCTGGTGAGTCGATCGACTTCTGCGCGCAATCCTTCAAAAGCAGTCGTTGTATTTTCCGGCGCCGTACCCATGTACACGACAAACTGAGCCGTGTCCAAGCGCGTCGCGTAGACCGCAGAAACGTCGTAAGCCAAGCCCCGCTTTTCCCGCAATTCCACAAACAATCGGCTCGACAAACCGTTACCCAAATAAGTATTCAGCAACTTAATCGCTGCATAGTCAGGATTTTTGACAGAGGGTGCGAGGTAGCCCAGCATAATCACTGATTGCTGCGTATCTTGCGCCGTAACGACCGATTCAGGGGAGGGGGAGAGAGGGGGGACGGTTAAAGTTGGTAGGGGTGTTAAAGGCGCTTTCCAGTCGCCAAAAGTTCGATCGATCAGGGCGATCGCATCTTCGGTCGATATTCGGCCGGCTACAGAAATAACTACATTATCGGGACGGAAATAGGTTTTGTGGAACTGTTCGATCTCGTTTCTGGTGAGCTTTGACATAGTAGCTTCCGTACCCAAGGGAGAGAAAGCATAGGGATGTTCCTGGTACATCGAGTGCCGCAATTGCTCGAAGGCGATCGCAAATGGCTGTTCTTGTTGCGATCGAATTGCCGATATGGCAATGCGGCGTTCGAGTTCGACTTCAGCTTCCGGGAAAGTCGGCGATCTCGTCAATTGCGCCGCCAACTCCAAAATCTCCTCAAAATCCGCAGAAACCGTCTTCAAACTCACTAAAAAATAGTCTGTAGTAGAGTCGGCACTCAACCTCGCTCCCACCGATTCTACACGCTCGGCAATTTCCAGCGAAGACAGCCGATCGGTTCCCTTAGTCATTACCGCCGACAGCAAGTGACACAATCCTGCTTGTTCCGGCTGCACGTAGCGACTGCCGGCCCGCAGGAATATCCTAGCTGCAATAATATCTGCTGCTGGATTTTCTGCTGCTAGGACAACAATACCGTTGTCTAAAACCGTGCGCTGGATTTCATTTTTCATTGAATTCTTTGTTAACTGTTGACTGTTGACTGTTGACTGTTGACTGTTGACTGTTGACTGTTGACTGTTAGTCATGATTATTCGTAGGATCGGTAGAGCGTGAGCGTTACCGATCATCCGATTTGAGATTGGCGATTTGAGATTTTAGATTGAGGGACTAATCTCAAATTTCCAATTAATAGACTGGGTTTCATGTCTCAACCCAACCTAGTTGCTGTTAACAGTGAACAGTCAACAGTGAACAGTCAACAGTGAACTATTATTAGATTGGTTTTAGCACAACAGCCGTATAGCGTCGGGGAGAGAGATATTGTCGAGCTAGGCGCTGGAGGTCTAATGGCCCAAATGCTTTAATCCTGGTGGGATAGCTGAGCGCTAATTCGGCAGTGGCGATCGTATTGTAATATCCGTAAAGACCCGCTAGCTGTCCCGGCGTTTCGAGCGAGAAAGCAAAATCGTTGCACAGCAAACGCTTACAGCGGAGCAATTCTACCTCGGAAACCGGCTCAGACTGCAATTGCCAAAGTCGATCGCAAATCCGAGATTCCACCTGTTCGACATCCTTCGCGTCCAAGACTGCACTGATAGTAAATAAACTCGATTCCCGTTGCAGCGAGAAAGTGCTCTCGATCCCCTCTACCAATTGTAATTCTTCCCGCAGTTCCCTGACTAAACGCGAAGTCCGCCCGTCTGCAAGCAACACCGACAGCAAATCCAAGCCGCAAGCACTTTGCAAATGTTCCACTCCCGGGCCCGTCCAGGCCATCATCAGCCGGGCTTGTTCCAATCGGGGGAGACAGAGTTCCTGACGGCGAATTTCTATCAGTGGCGGTTCCGCCTCTGCGGTTAATTGGGGACAATCCCACCGCTCAGAAAACTGCTCAAATGCTTTCCCAGTAACATCTCTGGCCTGTTGTTCATCAATTCCCCCGACTATCACCACAGTCATATTTTCCGGCTGATAATGCGATCGGTGGAAACAGCGCATTTCGTGGGGAGTTCGCGACATCAGCAGCTCTTCCGTACCCAATACCGATCGCCTGTAGGGATGTCGCTGGTAAACTGTTTCCATCATGGCTTGGAAACCCAGCCAATCGGGATTGTCTTGAGCTTGGCGGATTTCTTCTAGCACCACATCTCGCTCGCGATCGAATTCCCGATCGGGAATCGAGGCCCGCAGCAGCAATTCTGCCAGCGGCTGCGCGGTTTCTGCTAAATAATCGGCCGCAGCGTTGACGAAAAAATGCGCGTAGTCGTGACTTGTAGCTGCGTTGGCGACACCGCCGCGATTTTCGATTACCTGGTCAAATTCTCCAGGGGCGATCGAATCCGTCCCTTTAAATATCATGTGTTCTAGAAAATGAGCCATTCCTGACCAAGAATCCGGCTCCAGCGTAGCGCCAGCCCTCACCCACACGTCTAGGGCGACCACGGGTGTGGCCGAAATCCGCTGGTGAATTACCGTTAACCCGTTGTTGAGCTTCCAGACATTGGCTGGGAACTCTAAAGCAGTGAGCAGTTGAGACAAGCTAGTTATTCTTAAACTTTAGTTAACTTCGGCTGCAACTATGGTAGCGCTTTACAGCTCTGCGATCGGGATTAATTGATACAGAAATCATCACTCATCTGCCATTCATCCTTACTCATCTGTTGTTTTTTGCTTTTTGCTTTTTTTGGCTCTTCCGTACTTATTGTGCTAATTTTTTAGGAAAATGCCAAAAAAGTAATGCCCGTATTTCAAAATTTCTCAAATTTCTCAATCCAAAACCACACCTTTTTAATAGCTTTAATTTAGTATTAATTCCCTCTACTATCCCATTAGTTGTTCTTTCTTCAAAATACCCCACAATCTCTCCCAACTGAGATCTTGCACCATTCTCAATTAGCCATACTGCCAACCACTAACAGTGATGTCAAAACCCTGCTGACGAGCT
>NZ_JAUBRH010000084.1:0-23331 GCF_036701775.1 Microcoleus sp. N9_A2
GCTCTTTCCCTGATACCCCTGTAGATGAATTTTATGCCTGTAATTCCTCCTAATTGTAAAAAACCTACACCTGTCAGCCCTGGCATTCCCCTGTACAGCAGGAGATTCAGCGACAATTAGCCCTTTCATACCAGCAGAAGATTGAGGTAAATTTGCCCCTCCTTTTCCTTTACCAGGAGTTGAGGTGCCATATCCCGCCGCAGCCCACAAGGTTTGGGGAGTTCTCCGCACAATATTTTCCGGCTTAATATCCCGATGAATCACCTGCTGTTCATGAACAAATTGCAAAACAGGCAACAAATTGATCAACAATTCCCAAATCTGCTCTTCGCTAAAAGCTCCCCGCTGCTGCAACTCCTGAAACAAATTATTTCCCTCGATTAACTCTTCCACAAGATACAGACGTTTGGCTTGTTCAAAAGAAGCCAGCAAACTTGGAATCTGCGGGTGTTCTCCGAGTTCGTACAGCCGCTGAGCTTCTTGTTTAAACAGTGCAGTTGCCTTTTCTAATTCTGCCTTTTCTTGAACCTGCGGAAAAAATTGTTTGATGGCGCAGCGAGTTTTTAACCTATCTTCATCGACAGCTAAAAAAGTTCGGCCAAATGTTCCTTCACCGATAGGTTGAATGGCGCGGTAACGCTCTTTCAGTAGCAATTTAGAGCCGCACGCCAGACAAAAATTGGTTGAGTCAGCATTCTGCGGCTTTTGGCAATGGGGATTGAGGCAATAGCTCATCTTTTTTCCTGCCTGGAGATTGCCACCACAGCTAAACTTAGCAACATGGTAGCCTGTTTCCACTCACAGAGCACTATTCTCGATAATACCTGAGAAACTCGCTTTCTTAACCCAAAATCTCGGCTCTCAAGTTGAGCCCGTGGCAAGAAACCAAGGTGAGGACACTAGAAGTGCTTGATGTGAGTTTCCATATATTCTAATGCTTTCCTAAAATTTTGCAGGTTGGCGGCTCATCAACTGGTATGTTAACAATTAACTGTTAACTACGGCTATTCTGGAGCATTTATGCGGAGAGTAAATACAAAACTGAGATGATCCATCCCGGCTATTCTTCCCCATCTAAAAGACACTCTTGCTCCTCGCCACCCTTCTGTGAGGATGCTTTGGCTTTAATCACCGCTTCTCTAAACCCTAAAACTAATAAAATATTGGCAAGTGTTAAGAATAGTTCCGCAGAACCGTGCAGCCAATCGACATTTGCTAGTGACTCGTTGTAGGCAACTTTGGCGTAAATTGCGGCGGGAATCGTCACCGCTACAAAAACGAGAGTACCGTAAAATCCCATCAGAGCTAAACGGGGTGTTTTTCCCGATCGAGTCAAAAACCAGAGAAATCCCAAGTAGGGAAATAGAGACAGAACAAATAAAGTTTCTTTGGAAATCATTAGTAATTGGTGAGCGACCAGATACTATGATAAATTAAAATATCACAAATTAGTGTTAATAATTTTTAACTTTTAATGTTTGGTTTTTAATATTTAATTAGACAGATGCACCCGTTTCTATCAAAGCGCTATAGAATCACCCAAGACCATAGCTCTTAACCCAAGCCGCAGCAGGTTGGCAGTATTCAAAACCCCTCACCCACGCGGAGACAAAACCCGTAACTTTTCCCCTAACACCGTTTTCAGCATAACACATTTTGCACCGTGCCAGTCTGTTAATTGTCTCTCACTCCAAAGCTACCCAGCAATTAGAAATAGAGACGGTGCCAAAGTTTTCTGTCTGCTCGGCATCAAGCAAGCATCGTTCAAAACCTCTAAATCCAAGCCGTTATTTCTATCTGCTGCCAGAATTTCCTTGAGCTTAGCATCAAAATCAAAACACGGCCCGCAATCCCAAACTTTGAGTTCCAACCGTCCGTTAAACACCCTACTTTCCAGTAGAACATGAGTTTCTACTGGTAGATTTTTGTGAGCGTGGCGAACTGCATTAGTGAAACCTTCAGCCAACGCCAACTGCAAGTCCCACCAAACTTCATTGGGGAGCGATATATCTTTCAACTGTTCAAACCACAACAAAACTTGAGTGAAAGCATTGACATCTGTGTTGACTTGCAGGCTAATATGTTGCACACAAGTTTCATGCAGCTCTTCTTCCTGCTGTTTTTCAGTCTGCCAATCCCAGGTGTTTAATAAATTCATTAACCCATCTAAAACGCTAGCTTTTTTTATATTTTGGGAGCCAGTGCGACTTTCTACTTCGTAGCTTTTGGTCAGCGACAAACAATTTCGATTGTCGAGAGTCCGGGTGTAACTGAGCTCGTCTGCAATCTGCCACATGAGTTTGATCCCCCTGCCGCCTTCTGCAAGTTGATCTATGCTGTTCGACATCTATTTTCCTCATCTGAAAGTATTAGCTGTACCCAATTTTCCCACCCGCCGAGACACGTGGTATTTTTTTTTATACTTGCTGGCTCGGTATTATTTCGGGGATCACACAAAAATGCTATCTTCTTTTAGAAGGCAGCGCATCAGCAATATGTCTTAAGAGTCTAAGCCAATTGGCTTATTTAGCTCTCGCCTGTACGGAGAACTCACGCCCTCGGCAGCCAAATCCAAGTGCATCGATTACAAATACTTATCCGTTGTCGGAGTCGGTGACTTGTCGCAGCCGTCGCAAGCTCCATAATCCCTGGCCTTGAGCGCCGGCTTCGGGCCGTTGGAAGCTGGAAGGGAGCCTGGAAGTGCTCTCATGCCAAAGGCGTAAGTAATATCCGTGAGCGCGATCGAACCTTACACCGTCGAGCCGCGTCAATGCACTAGACTAGGACTTACGCCAACAACCCGGTTTTTGCTAAGAATATTGGGTTGGACAGCGAGAAATTAACGAGGAAACCGGGTTTTTGGGCCCGCGCGTGTAAGTCCAGCAGACAACTCGGTGATGAAAGGCAGTTACAGGACTTACCCAGACTATGACCAAAATCAAACTGACAATTCTGGCTGCAGCGATACTGCTACTCCCATTTTGCGCCGCACTTCCCTTACAAGCTCAAAATCTGTCTCTAGTCAAGCGGCTGCTAGAAACCAGAGGATGTCCCGGATGCGACTTATTTGGCGCTTCCTTGAGCCGTGCAGATTTGTTTGGCGCTTCCTTGAGCCGCGCCACTCTCAGCAGGGCCGACTTAGTTGATGCCGACTTGACTGCGGCTGACTTAATGGAAGCTAATTTAAACAACGCCAACATGAGAAACGCCTTTTTGGCCGACGCCGACCTCAGCAAAGCCGACATGAGCAGGGCCGACATCAGGGGAGCAAACTTAGAAAATGCTAACCTCAGCGAGAGTTCTCTTCGAGGCGCATCCCTCCAGTTGGCTAACTTAAAATGCAGTAATTTGAGCGCCGCCAAACTAAATAGAACCGACCTGAGAAATGCCGATTTAAGTGGTGCAAATCTCACCGGTGCTGACCTCCAAGAAGCCGATTTAAGCGGTGCAAATCTCAGCGGTGCCGACCTCAGAGCGGCCGACTTGACCGATGCGAGATTGAACAAAACTAATCTCACAGATGCCAATCTCTGCGGCGCCCGGATGCCGAACAGAACAACATCTCGGCGAGGCTGCGAAGTTAAGAAAGAACAAGCTATAAGCACGAACAATTACTGTAATTACTGCTATGCCTTGAATGACTGGTGGCTGAATGTATTAAGGTTATACTAAGCAGTATCATCGCCATCACTACTCTGTTTAATATGTACTGTTAGAAGGGCGAGTAGGCGGTACAGATATCAAACTTAACCTGTTACCGCCAATAGCTTTTATCTACTTTGAAGAACCTAAAAATCGGCTCAGTATTTGCAGATATTCTGCGCCCCCGATATGTGCCACATTAGTGTGACCTCCATCAGGAACTATGTAAAGCTGTTTGGGTTCAGGTGCTGCCTCAAACAGTTTTTTGGTCATTTCGACTGGAACTACATTGTCAGCAGTCCCGTGAATAAACAGCACAGGCATTTGCAGGCGATCGACTTTTGAAAGAGAATCAAACCGCTGTGTCAGCAAAACATCGATCGGAAACATCCAAAACAGCCCTTTTTGGAAATTCACCATCGCCCGTGTCGAAGTAAAAGAGCCTTCTACGATTAACCCCGCCGCCTCCGGGTGACGCACGGCTAGATCGATCGCAATTGCCCCTCCCAAAGAATGACCGTAGATATAAATTTGATTCGGGTTAATCCCCCGCTGTTTCACCAAATAATCCCAAGCAAGTTGAGCATCCTCATAAACCTGAGATTCACTCGGAAAATCGCCCTGGCTTTTTCCATAACCACGATAATCCATCACAAATACCGACAAACCTAATCGATGAAATCGATAAGCGTGTTCGACATTTCCTCCCACATTTGAAGCATTGCCGTGCAGGTACAAAACTACCCCCCCTAACCCCCTCTTGTTAAGGGGATGAACCGGAACCCCCCCCAGCCCCCCCTTGTTAAGGGGAGGAGTAAGAGGGGTTTCCGATGGGTGAACCCGAACGGCCTTTCTGACTTCTCCCGGAACCTTGGGGGGGGTTTCCGAGGCAGGAATCCACCACCCGTGCACGCTGTCCACCGCGCCTGTTTTAGTTGGAATTGGCAGCCAGACATCTTGATATTTCAACTGAAAATCATCTGGCGTAGTTTCGATCGCCCGCGCAGGAAAAAAGATAAACTTACCTTGGGCTACAAATAGGAATACACAAGCAGCAGAATAAGCAACGGCCAAAACTATCCCAAAAGCTATTAGCGATTTAGACAAAAGGAATACTAGCAACTTGTTCATAGATAGAGCACGCGGGAAATTAGAGATCGCTCAAAAGCTAATGGCAAATGATTAATTCAGACAATTAGCCAAGATCGATTACTAACTTCCGCCGCAGCATTCCGCCCATTTTCAAAAATTAATCCAATTCCGGGTGGTGTAAGTGCCAATTCGTAGACTGTTCGTAAGCGTGAGCCACTTGAAATAGCCGAGACTCTTGCAAAACATTGCCAATCAGTTGTATACCCACGGGCAGTCCTTTATCATCAAATCCGCAGGGCAAACTCAAAGCTGGCAAACCAGCAAGATTCACGGGAATAGTCATCAAATCTGACAAATACATACTCAGAGGATCATTGAATTTTTCGCCTGCCTTAAATGCGGTAGTAGGAGCAGTGGGACAGACTAAAACATCAACTTGAGAAAAAGCTTTTTCAAAGTCTTCTTTAATCAAAGTCCGAACTTTTTGAGCTTTTAGATAATAGGCATCGTAATATCCAGCCGACAATACGTAAGTGCCGATCGCAATCCGGCGTTTAACTTCCGCACCGAACCCTTGAGAGCGGGTTTTGGCATACATATCCAAAAGATTATCGGGATCTGGAGATCGGAAACCGTACTTGACTCCATCATATCGCGCCAAATTTGCCGAAGCTTCCGAGGGAGCAATGATGTAGTAAGTGGGCAAACCGTAGCGGAACCGGGGACAAGAAATAACTTGAATTTCTGCGCCCAATTGTTGAAATTGCTCGATCGCCTTAGTAACAGCGTCTTTAACCCCCGATTCCAACCCGACACCAAAAGTTTCTTTAATTACACCAATTCTAATCTGACCCTTTGGTCGCAAACTGGGTCTTAAAGCTTGAGCATAGTCAGGAATTGGGACATTAAGACTCGTAGAATCTCTCGGATCATAACCGGCGATCGCCCCCAACAAAATCGCCGTATCCTCAACAGTCCGGCCAAAGGGTCCGATTTGATCGAGAGAAGAAGCATAGGCCACCAAACCGTAGCGAGAAACCAACCCATAAGTCGGTTTCAGCCCCACCAACCCGCAAAAAGCAGCAGGTTGGCGGATTGAGCCCCCAGTATCCGAACCCAAACTCACGACGCATTCTCCAGCGGCTACCGCTGCGGCAGAACCGCCAGAAGACCCTCCGGGAACGCGCTCCAAGTCCCAAGGATTCGCGGTAACTTGATAAGCAGAAGTTTCCGTCGAGCTCCCCATTGCAAACTCGTCCATATTCGCCTTACCCACAATCACCGCACCGGCTGCTTGGAGTTTCGAGACGACGGTGGCATCGTAGGGAGGAACAAAATTCTCCAAAATTCGAGAGGCGCAGGTTGTGGGAACGCCCTCGGTACACATATTATCTTTAACGGCGATCGGGATGCCGGCCAACAGGCCAATTTGCTCTCCGGCTGCGATTTGGGCATCCACTTTATGGGCCTGCGCCAATGCGCTGTCTGCTGTCACGCACAGAAAGCTTTTCAACTTCGGCTCTAGCTGGGTAATTCGGTCTAATGCTTCTTGAGTAATTTCCACAGCAGAGCGTTCTTTATTGACCAGTTGTCGGTGCAACTCGCGGATGGATGCCATGCTCGTACCTTTATTATTTCTACTTTGAGACAATACAGTTAATATAACTGGCAATTGTACCTGCTTACAGCCCGAAGGCAAATTCTGCTATTTTTGTGGCGAAAGTTCGAGCCTCGAAGAGGGCTCCGCTAACGCGCGATCGGTCATTTTATCTACAATAGATTAAATTCCCCAAATCGCACCTAACACAAAATAGCGATCAAGTTTTTTACCTACTCTTTTAACAAACCAATAATGCAACTGTATCAGGACTGATGCAAAAAGTGGTTTGACGCGAGATTTATATAAGTAAGGGGTAAGGTGTGCAATACTGCTCCTACATAATTAGGTTCTGCCTCCAAGAATGTGTATGCAATATCATAATCATTAGGAAATCAGTCAGTCCCAATTCTGTCCTCTAAATTATAAAATATTATAATCCAGCTTCTCTTCAACGAAACCCAGGATTTATGGTATCAGAAAATGGCATAAGAAATACACTCATCCCAGATTGTGACTGCTTTATTCCGGGAAATATATTCAGATAATATTAAGATATTACCTGAGAATAATTTACCATTTTTGTTGGATACAATTTATTCGTAAAAACATATATCAAAGCATCTGAAGGTAATTTTTTACGAGATTAGTCACCTCCTGACTATTAAAAAAAATTAAACTGCTAACAGAAAATTATGAGAATAAAATATGAGATTATGGCGGCACATTCCCTAATAATTATAACCAGATTATGAAGATCACTTTTTTAGTCAAAAATTACTGAAAGTTATCAGTCATCCGAGTGAATTAATGGCGACTGCGCGATCGAAGAAAATAGTGATCGACCTTTTCCCATCCACGCCCATTGTGCCACGGGTCAAAAAGCCTGTCAGAAATCTGGGATTCACAAAAAAGCTCGGAACGCTCACCGCCACGCCGAGGTATCCTGTTGCCCGCACCTGCAAAAAAACAGCAGTCCTTCCTTAAGTGCGACTAGCTGCGTGCCTCTGCGCTAAAAAAAGCTAGGTATTTGCCACCACGATCCCCAGGAAAATAATTTCATCCGGAATTATCCCCAAAACCAAAGATATATGGTAAGAAGTTCCCGATGCCCCGTTGGAGGAATGCCACCTAAAGCTCACTTAGAAACCCACCTGACGGCAGAGGAACTCAAAATTCGCTACCGGCAGGCACAAAACACCACAGAGTCGCGCCGCTGGCACTTGCTGCTGTTAGTTTCCAGAAATTGGACTATCAAACAAGCAGCCCAAGTTGTAGGTCTCAACTACGACTATGCCAAAGAAATTGTCCAGCGCTACAACCGAGAAGGGCCTAACTCTGTGAGAAATCGCAGCGGAGACCGCCAGCCCCCTCCTGCGAAATCCTTGCTGAATCCTGAACAGCAAGAAGAACTGCGACAAGCGCTGCAAGGATCTGCCCCCGACGGCGGAGACTGGACAGGCCCCAAAGTCGCTCGCTGGATTGCCGAAAAGATTGGTAGCGATCATGTCTGGCCCCAACGCGGCTGGGATTATCTCAAGCGGTTGGGTGCTGACTGGCGACGGCGGCGCAGAAAGTAGATAGTTCGCAATATTTAGAGGGGGTTGATTGCCTTCGTGCGATCGCTCCCTTTATTTTGGTTATTTTGCCACATTGGCGCGATCAAACGATTTTAGATTTTAGATTTTAGATTTTACAATAGTTCGGACAGTTTTTTAACGGCCCTGTAAGCCTTACGGAGGAAGCCTTGCCATTTTTAACGCATTTTAGGCAACTTAGCGGTGGACTTAAACCTTGAAATAATAGTCCACACTATAGCCAGCAAGGGTTTTGGACACTCGATCGTATCTAAAACTGTCCGAAGTATTGTTTTAGATTTGTTCTCCTATCTAAGATCTAAAACCGTTTGACTGATGTAACAATAGCTGCTTATATAGAATTTGGTTGTGTTGAGGATGTTAAATATGCCAGAGATCAGGCGTTTTTTGTCGATCGCCAACAAGATGGCGGCAGTAGTAGCCGGCATTGGACTGGTTCAGATGTTAACCATCGCAAGTTCATTCTCTCAATCATCTAACCCGCGTTCCTTAGACGAACTCTACAAAATTCGCGATCGGCTGATCACCGAATTAGAACAACCCTCATCTCCCTCCCCAGAACCAACCATCCTTTCCGGCTTAGTTCCCTTCGCGGCTAATCCTCAAGAACAACTGCTACAGCAGTTGCAAGCGGTGGAAGCTCAAATATTAGTAGAACAGAGGGCTAACGACAACTTACAGCAAGCAGTCCGTTTAGCCAACCGAGCCGTAGAAACTAAACGGCAGCAAAATAAGTCGATCGAATCTTCGCAGCAAACTCAATTTTTGTGGAACCAGGCCCTCAACAACTTGCAGGAAGTTCCTCAAAATTCATTTGTAGCTTCCCTCACTGCCTCAAAAGCTCAAGAATACCGGGAAAATTTAACAGCAGCAACCTTTCAAGTGCAGCAAGCAAAATCTGATTTTTTGGGTACGCTTGCCCGGGAAAGCGGTTTGTCTGCTCAAGCTTCGATCGGTATTTGCAACCTTTCTAGAGAGTGCGTAAACCTCCGGGGCGATGTACCTCCTGTCAGTCCGGCCAGCTTAATTAAATTGCCGATTGCTGTCGCCCTGATGCAAAAAGTCGAAAAAGAAAAAATTAGTCTGAACCAGGAAGTATTCGTCAATCGGGGTAATTTCACTGAAGACGCATCGGCAAAGATTACCTCCAATCGCAATTACCCGCTACAGCTACTGTTAGAAGAAATGATCTATCGCAGCAGCAATATCGCCACCAATCAACTAATCGATTATTTAGGTTCGGATTACATCAATCAATATTTAGATAATACCGGCTACGAAGTCACCCGCGTCAACTTCAAATTGATGGGGGAAAGAATTATGCCCTCCAACCCCGGTTCGGGTCGCAACCGTGTGACTGCAAACGAACTCACCGAAATGATGGTGCAAATTTACAACGGCGAAACACCCGGTGCTAAACTGTTAATAGAAACTCTCAACCGCCAGTACGATCACGCTCTGGGATTTGCCGCCTTGGAAGGAACGAAAGCTCAGTGGTTGGGGGAAAAAACAGGCCAAAATTCCTGGGTGCTCGGCACAACTTTAGCGATGAGCATTGACGGCGAAGCCTATGTAATGACTGTGATTGATAGCCGCAGTGGCGATATACAAATGCGCCAGTCTATTTCTAAAATTGCCGATTACATTGTCCGAAACCCCAGCTTTTAACCGCTGGAATATACAATTTACAGCGGGGGACAACGCACCGCCCAAACAGTTAAAAAATGCCGCATCAACAACTCAGTGTTTCCGTCAAAGGCAAAGGGTTTCCGATTCTCTGCTTGCACGGCCATCCCGGTTCCGGCGATTGTATGTCGGTTTTCACAGAGCACCTATCAAAACGCTTCCAAACGATCGCCCCCGACTTGCGCGGATACGGCAACAGCCGCACCTCAACTTTCTTTGAAATGACCGATCATCTGGTCGATTTAGAAGCACTATTAGATAGATTAGGAGTCGATCAATGTTTGGTGATCGGATGGTCTTTGGGAGGGATTTTAGCCCTGGAATTAGCCATGAAATATCCAGGGCGAGTCACCGGTTTAATTCTACTCGCATCCGCCGCCAAACCGCGCGGAAGTCACCCGCCCATCTCTTGGCAAGATAACCTTTACACCGGTTTAGCCGGAATTATCAATTGGGCCCTACCCGGTTGGCAGTGGAATATTGATACTTTTGCGAGCCGATCGCTCTTTCGCTACTTGATACAGCAGCAGAAAGCCACCCCTTACCGCTACTTAGCACAGGCAGGTACCCCCGCCTACCTAAAGACTTCCAACCCGGCCACCAAGGCGTTAAATACCGCTCTGAGGGCTGGATACGATCGACTGATCCACCTGGGCGACATTCAATGTCCGAGCTTGGTGTTGGCCGGAGAAGCCGATCGGCACATCACCTCGGCATCCAGTTTAGAAACAGCCCGCCACCTCCACAATTGTCAGTGGCAGTGCTATCCAAATACAGCCCACTTGTTCCCTTGGGAAATTCCCGATCGGGTACTCGCAGACATCGATTGTTGGATTGAGAATTTCCCCCAAGCAGTTGGTAATTGCTAGTCTTAAGTTTGGAGTTTGTCAGAAGCAATTAATCACCCAACAGTCAATTTTGAATTTATATCGTTGCCGTTTGGTTTGCCTCCGAATCATAATTTTCGGAGTGCAGTGCGAGCTTCCTGTCGCTATCATGGCTCGCAAGCAGGGTATAATTCCGTAGTTACCGGATGTTAATTTACAACTTACAACTCAAAACTCAAAACTCAAAATTCCCCTGTTTCTACTGACCGCTCTAAACAGGCAACAGCCCTCCATCACCAAACTTTCCCAAATCTTCTGCAACAGTCAAAGTAATTGGTTTGCAGCGGTGAATCGACACATTAACACCTTCTGCCCCTTCATTTTCTATGTCTTCTACATATCCTGCTTTTGCAGATTCCGCCTCTCCATCGGTTAAGAACGGGCCAAAATAGTAAATGCACCGCGGCGCTGAAGTTTTAACTTCAACCCACCAAGCCAATCCGAAAAAATTGAGCAAGCTAATCAAGAATTCTTTCATCTGCTTTTCTAATGTATTTGACGGTGTTTTCAGGGTGCTGCGAACACAGGTTTTTGTTATTTACAGGTGGCTGACTGCTACCAAGAACCGATCCAAACCTATTTAAAGCTGATATCTAAATAGATTGGTGTCGAATTCCTGTTTGAACGTAGAGGGAAAGCCCCTTCTACTTTCGCCTGAACAAGTAACGAAAGTCGATCGGCTATCCTTACTTGTTCAGGGTGTGGTGCTGCTCAATTCTGGGCGGCATCCACAATAAACTACTCTGTTGTGCTCTTTTTTTCAAGCACCTTTACGATCCGTGTACGTGAAACTTTTTGGGCCCGCGCTGACGGTAAATTTCGTATAAAGCCATCCCCGTTGCTACCGAGACATTCAGGCTAGGAGTATGGCCCCTTAAAGGAATTGAAACTAATCCGTCACATCCGCGCTGTATCAAAAGGCTCAAACCGTCAGCTTCACCACCCACCACTAAAACAGTGGGCCCAGAGAACTTGACTGTCTCTATAGATTGACCGACGCCTGCTGCAGTGCCATAAATCCAGAATCCAGCCTCTTTGAGTTCTTCCAGCGCCCGGTTAAGATTGACAACCCTCGCCACGGGCAGGCTTTCCAATGCCCCTGCTGCCACTTTTCTCACTGCCGAGGTAATCCCAACAGCCCGCCGCTGCGGAATAACCATCCCCTGAGATCCCAATGCTTCTGCGGTGCGAATAATCGCCCCTAGATTGTGCGGGTCGTTGAGTCCTTCTGCTACCACAATTACTGGATCTTCGCAAGCCGACTTAGCCTTTGCGATCAGTTCGCTCAAATCCAGGTATTCGTAGGCTGATACTTGAGCGGCTACGCCTTGGTGGTTTGCTTTGCGCGTGATGTAGTCAAGGCGCAAATCGTCAACTTCGTCAATGATGCTGCCGTTGGTTTTGGCTTCGGTTAGCAAGCTATGAAAGCGGGGATCGTAGCGCAGGTGGGGAACAACCCAGATCCGGTTGAGGACTTGGTTTGTTTCTAAAGCTGCTTGCACCGCATGGCGGCCGTAAATCATGTCGTCTGTGTCTGCGTCTGGTTGCACGACTGTATTTGAGGCAGTGTCAACAGGGCGAGTGTCTCTGTCTTTGTCTCTGTCTCTGAAATGGTTGCCCCGGAATTCCTGCGGGCTATTGTCTTTGTCTCTGTCTTTGTAATAATTGCCCCTGGATTCCTGTGGGCTGCTGTCTCTGTCTCGGAAATTATTGCGGGCCCGCTGTGGGCTGCTGTCTCTGTCTCTGTCTCGGAAATTGTTGCGGGCCGGCTGCGGGCTGCTGTCTCTGTCTCTGTCTCGGAAATTGTTGCGGGCCGGCTGCGGGCTGCTGTCTCTGTCTCGGAAATTGTTGCGGGCCGGCTGCGGGCTGCTGTCTCTGTCTCTGTCTCTGTCTTGGTAATAATTGCCCCTGGATTCCTGCGGGCTGCTGTCTCTATCTTTGAAATGATTATTTCTGCGAATTTCCGGTTGGCTGTCGGAATCGACTCTCCGTTTGAAAATTGCTCTCACGGGCATTTCTCGTGATTGCGGGGCGAAGGTCGATCGCTTTTGAGGCGCGTCTACTCCGCGAGTGTCGGGACGGGGCTTGCGTTCAAAGCGGGGAGAGGATGGTTGTGAGTCCTGACGGCGGCCTTCGCTTTTGAATGGCTTGCTGTCGGAATTCGATCGCGAGGAGTTTGGTCTGGTAAATTTTCTCATTGGTTTCTTGTGGTCAAACGTTTTGGCTGAAGGCTAATCGATTGTAGATTGTAGATGTGAGATTCTTGATTGAGGGAGCCATCTTGGAGCTTTGAGATTTTAGATATTCTAGGGAGGGAGCAAGGATTTTGCTGTGTTCAAATTGCTAGTTAATAACTGATAAATCCTGTTTTGCCGATCGAGATTTTTGCTGTTTTGTGTTAGCCGTGCCAGGATGGTTAATTAATCCCTACCCACTCCCAACTCTTAACTGCTAAATCCTTTAAGTCTCAAGATCTAAAAGTGCCAGAAGTTCGGTCAATCTTTCGGGATCGGTGAGATACAAATATCCGACCAAAGTTTCTAAGCTGCTGGCTTGTTGGTATATCTCTGGATCTGCTCGCTTAGAACGGCCCGCTGCAGCATTGCGGCCGCGCTTGACAATTGCTAATTCTGTACTGTTCAAGTAAGGAGAGATCGATCGCAAATGACGCGCTTGAGTTTCGGCTCGTACTTGCCCCACCACTAATTCGTGATAAGCTTGCAATCTTCTGGGTGGCACTAAGTACGAACTCCGAACGTAGAGTTCGTACACTGCATCTCCCAAATATGCCCAGGCTGCGGGCGAAATTCTTTCTATTTCTGCTGGTGTAGCCCTCGCAGGATGCACTCGATTTAAACTGATATCCGTCAGACTCAGTTTGAGCCCGTCATCTGCTTCCGGCGACATACTTTTTTAAATAAAACTTCCGCACAGCTTGGTTTTTCTAGTCACTTACTTATTTCGTCTTTCGTTACTTCAGCAATTATAGCTTTCACAGGAGTGTTCGCTGTCCGATCGCGAAGCGAGATATATAGGCAAAGCTTGGCGCGACGATCGCACTCCTAAAAAAGGCTTTTTACCAAATCGGGATGCTCTAATTTTTATACCATTTTTCCGCGTGTTTGCCACACATATTTTACTGCCCATCCACCGAAACTCTAAGCATCGGGGAAATAGCGGCTGGCGCGTGTCGCAGCTTCTGGGTAAATTGGTATTGTTTTACCAGCAAAAAAATAAAAATTTGCTATCCAGCGTTTAGAACCGGATAGCTAATTTAATCCACTTTGGCGTCAAGCATCCTTGACGTTTTTTACCGCCTCATCAACCGAAGGCTGCAAAGACAAAAATTTCTCTAAGCGAACCAGTTTAACAGTCTGAGTTACGCGGGGATTTGAGACAATTTGCAAAGTCCCTTCCAAGGTTTGGGCTTTTTTGACAAGTTGCACAAGTGCGCCCAAGCCTGAACTATCCACAAAGTCTATCTGAGACAAGTCCAAAATTACGTGTTTTGGGCCGTCGTCAATACATTTGCTTATTACCTTCCGAAAAGTGGCCTCAGAAAAAGCGTCCAGCAGGCCCGTCAGGCGAAATAACTGACAGTTATTCCTGACTTCGCGAGTGCCTCTGAGGCTAACGGTCAGGGTCAATGACTCAGAAATGACACCCTCCTAGCTAGATATGGCTTAAAGTCGAGGCTTCATTATAGGAGTTTTTTGGTCTTTTGTCTACAGTTTTTTTTGGTCAGTGGTTTTTAGTTTTTTTGAGGCAGCAGTCATTAACGGTTGACTGCTGACTGCGGACTATTTACTGCTGGCTACTTTCTGATTGTCTCGCATTGACTGCACGAATCGATCGAATAAATAGTCGGCGTCGTGCGGGCCCGGACTGGCTTCTGGGTGGTACTGCACTGAGAACAGTGGCAGAGTTTTATGCTTCAATCCGGCTACGGTGCGATCGTTCAAATTGAGATGAGTAATTTCTACTTCCGGGACTAGGGAATCGGGGTCGATCGCAAAACCATGATTTTGGCTAGTAATTTCTATTTGCTCAGTTAAACCCGCTGGATGATTCAATCCCCGATGGCCGAACTTAAGTTTAAAAGTTTCTGCGCCCAAGGAAAGTCCCAAAATTTGGTGTCCCATGCAGATGCCGAATACGGGTTTGTCCGACTTTAACAGAGCTTTTGCAGTCGCGATTCCTTCCGTTACCGCCGACGGATCTCCGGGCCCGTTGGACAGAAAAATGCCATCCGGGTTGTATTTGAGAATTGCCTCGGCTGACGTGTCGGCGGGTACAACAATTACCCGACAGCCGTAACTCGCCAAACGCCGCAGAATATTGCGCTTGATCCCAAAGTCTAGCGCTACCACCGTCCACATTTTGCCGTTAGCAGGTTTGACTGTAGGACTGAACTCCCAAACCGCATCTGTGGCTTCAGACCACTCGTAAACCTCGCGAGTGGTGACTTCCTGCACCAGATTCAGCCCGTCCATGCTGGGGGCATCTTGCACTTGCTCCAAAAGTTCCGCCTGGTCGAGAATCGTGGTCGAAATGCCACCGTTGATCGCTCCCACCGTGCGAATTTTGCGAGTGAGGGCGCGGGTGTCTATCCCGTAAATTCCGGGGATCTCGTACTGTTTTAGGTAGTCTTGCAGAGATTGCGAGCAGCGCCAGTTGCTGGGCCTGCTGCATACGTTCCGGGCGATCGCACCCCGAATTTGCGGGCGCGAGGATTCTTCGTCTTCAAGATTTACCCCGGTATTGCCCAATTCTGGATAAGTAAAAGTTACAATTTGACCGCAATAGCTGGGATCGGTCAATACTTCTTGGTAGCCCGTCATTCCCGTATTAAATACTACCTCGCCAACGACGGTGGCGTCAGCGCCAAACGACCAGCCGCGGTAAGCAGTACCGTCAGCCAGGACTAAGAGAGCGGGTTGTGCAGTTGAAAGTGACATGGCATCCTTAATTACTTTCGTTTGGTTTAATTCTTACCACTGCCAGGGATTTGATGCTAGTCGGCAATGTACAGATATTATTTTAATTTGTGCAAGGGTTCGGAAAAGCAAGGCACTTATGCCGGAGGCCGGAGGCAGAAGGCACTTATGCCACAGGCAATCAAAAAGCAGCAATAAGTGCAAATTCTGCATCTCCCCCTGCGCTAGCAATTGATCTGCCAGCAGCTTAGGCGGCGGGCGGAAATTCTATATCTCTACCAAATCTATACCAAAAGGCAGTTGTCGCTGTTACGATCGAGCTACACCGTTTAACGAAACTATGGCTAGTAAATCTCCCTTGCCTTTACTCTCAAACTTATACAAGCCTCTACTGAACTCTCAAAAACTGTGCAAACCGTTACTGCTTGTAACAACAGTTATTTCTCTGAGCAGCTCAATTTTAATAGGGACTGTTGCCAACTCCTCGCCAGCAGTTGCTCAAGAAAGTGAGGGATGCTTCATGCGGAGCTCGTCAGGCCGAACCCTCAACCTCAGCCAATCAGTCTGCGGTTTTCTACCCGAAGGATTGACTCCCACCACTTCGGCGGCGGCAAAGTCGGGAGTGTTTCAGGCAAAAATCAAACGCCGAGAGGCTAATATCCCGGTCATAGAAGTCACGTTTAACGGCAAACAAAAGTTCGAGATGATGGTAGATTCTGGAGCTAGTGGCACAGTAATTACACCAGCAATGGCTAAAGCCTTGGGCGTTGTTCTCCAGGGAACAGTGCAAGCACAAACTCCCAACGGAGTGGCTACTTTTCCCCTCGGTCGCCTGACTTCTATGGAAGCAGGTGGTCTGGCAGTTAACAATGTAGTTGTCGCAGTCTCGCCATCCCTAGATATCGGACTGTTGGGACACGACTTTTTTGGTAATAAAGATGTGACTATTAAGCAAGATGTCATTGAATTTCGATCGCGCTCTTAAAAAGAAATTAGTGGTTAGTTGTTAGTTGCTACAAATAACAACTAATACCAAATCCGCCTTAAATATCCCGTTTATTTCTTAGTCCGCGAAGGCGGACTTTGTTTGTGTAGTAGCGGTTTCAACCGCCGAGTCCTCATGGGGATGGCAAACCCGGATTTGATATAAAAACTGTCAACTGTCAACTGTCAACTGTCAACTGTCAACTGTCAACTGCCAACTCCCAACTGACAACTGACTTCATTTCAAAAACTCAATCAACTGCTGCAACTTCAACCAAGATTCGCCGCTCAATAAAATGTCCTTAGCCAGAGAAACTCCTGCTGCGTGGGAACCCATAGGAATTGCACCTCCCACCTGAAAAGCCAAAGAGGCATTCAAAGCTACAACATCCATTTGTGCGGGCGTACCTTTGCCTTGCAAAACGTTCCGCAAAATCTCGGCGTTTTCCTCAACATTTCCGCCTTTTAACGAGCCGATCGCACTTGGTGTCAATCCTACCTGTTCCGGGTGTAAAGTAGTCAGTTCCACCTCGCCGCCCGACAAAACCGCCAAATCAGTCACATCACCCAAACCCGCCTCATCCAACTTTTCTCGGCCGTGAACGACTATCGCCAAGTCAGTCCCCAACTCGCCCAAAGCTTGGGCAATAGTTGATACCAGACTTGGATCGAACACCCCGATTACCTGCCCTGTAGGGCGCAGAGGATTGACGAGCGGCCCTAATAGGTTAAAAATAGTCCGCACCTTCAAAGTGCGCCGGAGCGACGCTACAGCCTTAAGTGCGGGATGCCACCCAGGGGCAAATAAAAAGGTGATGCCCACAGAGTCTACCGCAGCTCTAACCTTCGCGGGATCGGCGTTGAGGTTGACTCCGAGTGCTTCCAACACGTCAGCAGAACCCACTTTGCTTGATGCCGATCGATTTCCGTGTTTCGCGACTCGAACTTTGCCGGCGGCGGCCACAAAAGCTACAGCAGTGGAAATGTTAAACGTGGAAGCGCCGTCGCCACCTGTGCCGCAAGTATCAATTAATTTGAGATTGGAAATTGAGGATTTGGGATTGAAAACGCTCTCCGACTCGCCTACAAGGGACTGAGAATGCAATACCTGAGCCATTCCTGCCAATTCTTGGGGAGAGATGCCTTTTGCTTGGAGAGCCGCTAAAATTGCTCCTGAGAGGACGGGGGGAATCGCTTCTGCGAGCCATCCCTGCATTAAGTTGGCTGCAGTGGGGCGTGAGAGAGATTGTCTGTCTAGTAGTTGTTGCAGGATGGCTGGCCACGGAGGAGAATCCGCCGTCTGGGTTGAAGCAGGGGATAACTCTGGCGTTGCTAGTAGAGGAGAATCTGTCATTTATTAGTTTCTAGTCAAATTTAGCCCGATCGAGCTTTGCGGCTAAACCGAGAATCGATCGGGATTTTACCAGACTTGCCGACCACATTTTGCGCGATCGGGCCCATATTTTTGCCCAAATGCCAGCACCGCTACAGAATTTTTCCGCCCGCAGCAGCAGAATATGAATTTTTTGATACAACAATTACCCTATTGTTGTGCCAACTTTACATATAAACCCCAGATCGTACAACTGCCAGCAGTCTGCTGTATTATCTATCAGCAATAATACTTAACAGTAACTCAGAGCACCCAAATACCGATAAAAGTTTCCGACAGGAGTTGTGGAGAGCAAAAAATTTTAGACATTAGGAGAGCCCCAGATTCATCTGTGGAGTCAATTCTTTAATCTAAAATCTCAAATCTCAAATCGACTGACAGCAAGGAAAGCGAGCGTTTAGCTCATACAGGCGGGTTAGTTGCCTCGGGTAAGAGTCGATCGTACTCTCACCCAAATCCTAAAAATAGAGTCTTGCGGTTGTAAAAGTCGCTGCCTTTTATTGTAACAACATCCTTGCTACTAACTTATTTCAGGGTATTCAACTGCTAATATATTCAGGGAGATTTTAAGGAGCCGGTTTTGCTCGAACACCTGCACCGCAGGCCGATCGATATGCCAATGCGATCGTGACAGCCAGTCAACCCTCAAATAAATACCGGAGCACCTAAACTTTCCGCAGCAACTATTAACAACTAACAGTCCACTAGGACAGATCAATAAACACACTCGTATCCGGCTGCGACACACCATCTTTCAGCCTAAATAACGGCTCAAATTTAACAGGCGGCAGACCAAAAATATTCAACTCACACACAAGAGCAGGGTATTCACAAGTGGGAAATCAAAAATTAGAAAATAAAGCGATAGAATGCCTAAATGTCGCGGAGGCACTGCACCAAATGGAAGCAAAATATTATAGTATGTTTGAAAATGCTGTGTCGGGCATTTTTCAAACAACCCAAGAGGGTCGCTACATCAGCGCTAACCCAGCTTTGGCTCGCATCTACGGATATAATTCCGCCGCAGAATTGATGGGCAGTCTGACTGATATCAGCGATCAGCTTTACGTCAATCGCGATCGGCGCGATCAGTTTGTTTCTGCTTTGCAAGAACAGGGCATCGTATCGGATTTTGAGTCGCAGATTTATCGCCGAGACGGAACAATAATTTGGATCGCTGAAAATGCGCGGGCTGTCTGCGATGAAGCGGGTAAATTACTCTACTACGAAGGTTTTGTAGAAGATATCACCCAGCGCAAGCAAGCAGAATCTGCACTTCGAGAAAGCGAAGAACGCCTGCGCTTAATAATTGAAGGCGTTAAGGATTACGCTATATTCATGTTAGATCCTGATGGGTATGTAGCTAGCTGGAATTCGGGTGCAGAACGCATTTTTGGATACAGAGCGCATGAAATAGTCGGCAATAATTCGGAGTGTTTTTTCACTCAAGAAGATCTTGAAATCGGCAAGCACAAAGAAAAACTAATCCGGGCAGTGGCAGAAGGTAGATACGAAAATGAAGGCTGGCGGCTTCGCAAAGACGGATCGCGATTTTGGGCGAATATTATTGTTACTCCTTTGCGCGATGAAAGGGGAAAGTTGCAGGGCTTTTCTCAAGTAATGCAGGATATTACTGAGCAAAAGCGGGCGGCTGAGGAAAAGATGCAGTTGATTGCTTCTTTGCAGGCGTCGGAAAAAAAGTTTCGCACTTTGTACGAATCGACGACTGATGCGGTAATGCTGCTAGACGAAGAGGGTTTTTTGGATTGCAATCCGGCGACTTTAAAGTTATTTGGATGCAGCACTGAGTCGGAGTTTTGCGGCAAGCATCCTTCGGAGTTCAGCCCGCTGTTGCAACCGGACGGACAAGATTCTAGGAGTCTTTCTCAAGAGCGAATTAATACGGCTCTGCGATCGGGAAATTGCCGTTTTGACTGGCGGCACTGCCGTTTGGATGGTTCTGAGTTTCCGGCGGAAGTGCTGCTAACTTCTATGGATATCGGCGGCAAAATAGGGCTGCAAGGCGTGGTGCGCGATATCACTTATCGGGTGCAGGCTGAGGAAGCCCTGAAGCAGGCTAATGAGGTATTGGAATGCCGGGTTAAAGAGCGGACAAGTCAGTTGGAAGAGGCTATTAAAAAGTTGAGTTTATCGGAAGAAAAGTTTTCTAAAGCTTTTAGATCAAGCCCCGATCCGATGATTATTACTACTTTTGCTGAGGGCCGTTTTATTGAAGTTAATGATAGTTTCTTGTCGATGACTGGCTACGCTTTAGAAGAAACGACCTGGAATACAGTACCGGGGTTAAATATTTGGGTAAGGCCTCAAGACAGACTTAATTTTAGACAAAGTTTGCACGAACAAGGTGTTGTTCGCAATCAGGAATGCGAGTTTCGGATGAAGTCGGGATCGGTGGTGGTGTGTTTGCTGTCAGCGGAATTGATTAATTTGGAGGGCGAACTCTGTATGCTGGCGGTGATGACGGATATTACCGATCGCAAACACGCCGAAGAAGCCCTACGGGAAAGCCAGCGGGCTTTGGCGACGCTGATGAGCAATTTACCAGGGATGGCCTACCGTTTTCGCAACGATGCCGATCGCAGTATGGAGTTTGTCAGCGAAGGTTGTTATCAGTTAGCTGGCTATTCTCCTGAAGAATTTATCGGCACTCGGCAAATTTCTCTCTCGGAATTGACTCACCCGGACGATCGCGATAATTTGTGGAATGCCGTGCAAGTTGCTTTGCAAGAAAATCGACCCTATCAGCTAAATTACCGAATTACTTCTAAAAACGGCGAATTAAAATGGGTTTGGGAGCAAGGTTTGGGAGTGTTTTCCGATTCGGGAGAATTGATAGCTTTGGAAGGGTTAATTACTGATATTTCTGAGCAGAAACGCAGTGAAGAAGCCTTGCTGCGATCGCAAACAGAGTTAACCCAACAAAAACTTCAGCTCGAAAATACTTTGCACGAATTGCAGCAAACTCAAGCGGTATTGATTCACACTGAGAAAATGTCTACACTCGGTCAAATGGTAGCTGGTGTTGCTCACGAAATTAACAATCCCGTTAGCAGCGTCTGCGGCAATCTCGTTCACGTCGGCCACTACACGGAAGATTTGCTGAATTTGATCGATATGTACCAGCAGCACTGCCCGCAGACGCCGGCAGCAATTCAAAATAAAATTAAGGATATCGAATTAGAGTTTCTGCTAGAAGATTTGCCGAAAGCGATGTCTTCGATGCAGGTTGGGGCCGATCGCATTCGGGAAATCGTGCGATCGCTCAGAAATTTCTCCCGCAAAGATGATTCTCAAATGAGCAAAGTTAACATGCACGAAGGGATTGAAGGAACGTTGCTGATTCTGCAAAGTCGCCTGAAAGCCAGAGGTAACTATCCCGAAATTGCGGTAATTAAGGACTATGGAAATTTGCCTTTGGTTGAGTGTTATGCTGGGAAAATCAATCAGGTATTTATGAATTTGATCGGAAATGCGATCGACGCGATCGAGGAATACAACGAAGGGCGTTCAGTTGCCGAAGTCAAAGCTAACCGCAGCAAGATTAAAATTAGGACAGAAGTCCAAAACTCCAATGCTGTAATTAGGATTTCTGACAACGGCCCCGGTATGCCAGAAGAAGTTTCCCAGCAGTTATTCGAGGCTTTTTTTACCACCAAACCCGCCGACAAAGGCACCGGTTTAGGCCTGTCAATTTCCTACAAAGTTGTCCAAGAACACGGTGGCAAACTGAGCTGCGTGTCGGCACTCGGCCACGGAGCCGAGTTTATCATAGAATTGCCGATCGAACAAATTAGTCAGTAGTCAGTAGTCAGTAGTCATTAGTCATTAGTCAGCAATCAGTAGTCATTGGTTATTACTAAAAATCACCAACTAACAACTGACAACTAACAACTAACAACTGACAACTGACAACTGACAACTGTCAACTGTCAACTGTCAACTAACTATTGACACCTTTCCAAATAAATTCGAGCCACCTTATCACCCGGATTTTGCCGCAAACAATCCGCAAAAAGTCCCGCCGCTTGCCTAAAACTATTCATATTGTACAAAGACAAAGCCTCAGTAAATAGTTGCAGAGTCGCTAACTTCCCCGCTTTAACTTCCGGCAAATCTGCATCAAAAACTTCATAAACAGTCACCCATTCAGACTTACCCTTAACCTGAACTTTATCAATTACCCGAATAGCATAATCACCCGGATTTATCAAGCGATCGAATGTCTGCTGAGTAATTAACAGCGACACCCCATAATTTTTCGTCAAACTTTCAATCCGAGAAGCCAAATTAACCGCATCGCTAATCACAGTACCGTCCCTCCGGCTTTTTCCGCCCACTATACCCAGAATCAAAGAACCAGTATTGATTCCCACCCCAATCTGAACCGGCACATAACCCAGAGAAGCGCGATCTCGATTGTATTCAGCAAGAGTATGCAGCATGGCAATTCCCGCTTTCAAAGCATCATCCGCACCCTCGCTAAACAAAGCCATAATTGCATCGCCAATATACTTATCAATAAACCCCTTATTTTCCACAATCAGCGGTTCCATTCGACTCAGATAAGAATTGATAAATTTGAAATTTTGGTAGTGCTTTTATGTAAACGATGGATAAAATTGAGGCGGTTGAGTCTTCAGCATTGCTAATCGGATTTGGTAATTGTAGTCATGAATAAAATTCCAAATATAGCAATCCTAAATCATTTTCTATGTATAGGTGTACTGATGAATTTTGGGGAAATCAAATTTATGTTCCTTTGTGAAAAACTCAAACAAAAATTTAATTATCTTAAAAGACTTACATAAATACCAATACTTTCGTAAAAAATTTTTAGCTTGTAACCAAATATCTTCAACGGGATTTTGTTCGGGAGCATTGGGAGCAAATAAAATACAAGTGATTGACCAATCATCAGGTTCTTTGTCACGATTAACTTCTGACAAATAATCTCTAAATTCTCCATATCTATGATAACTAGCTCCATCCCAAATCCAGATAATTTTCCGCTCTTTGTATTTATTTTGCAAGTATTTTATGAACTCAACTGTTGATTTTCCATACCCAGACTTATAACCTTTAATATGGAATTGTTTGGCTTGATAATTGAGTGCGCCAAAATAAGTTTGTCTATTTTTTTGATTGGTAATTGGGACTTCAATTCTTAGATCGGAGCGACCCCAAGCTTAGCCATTGATATCGCCATGAAGTAGATGACATTCATCTAAAAAAAATACTATTATTTCTCCCGATTCTATGCCAGCCTTGTTTTTGGCTAAAATATTGTTAATTTCTTGCCAGAAAGTTGGGTCTAAAGCCCCGTCCTTATAGGACGGCTTTAATTACAAGAAGTGTGAAGACTTGTTAACTCTACAGATTTATAAGTAAAAGTTTTAGCAAAAGTGATAAACTATTCCAATGATAGTTTTAGAGTTTAAGTTGAAAGGCAAAGCGGAGCAATATCGAATCATCGACGACATGATTCGGACGGCTC
>NZ_JAUBRH010000085.1:0-22858 GCF_036701775.1 Microcoleus sp. N9_A2
CCTTTAACCCTAATGGGCTTACCCCATCGCTGCCAGCCATCCCCCCTTTCGGGTTTCGGCTAAACGAATCGCACCAATATTTCTAGTGTATATCGATCGACCTTGCACCCTGAAATTTATCTGCGATCGATCGACATTGGGTAGAAACCGGGTTTCTGAGCGTAAGCTACACCAGAACTATGGATGGACAAAACACCAGTTGCTAGAAATGTTTGCACCCATATCTCGAAAGTAGCCACAGCAATGCTTAACTCAAGGACTTGATGTTTGTAAACGAGCCTTGATTGACTCAACAGAGATAATTTCAGTTAAGCTCAAGTTACTGGCTGCTGCTCAATTTAGCCGTTGGGCGCTCCTATCTACATTGCCTAAATCTCTTTTGTCCATCTTTTTACTATCGAAAAAACAAGCTCATGAGCAATTCTCAGCAAAGCCTGATCAGTCATATCTCTTGGGGACTTATTAAGGTAACCACTGACGGTCAAACTTGTCAATTCAAAGATTGTAAAGTATGGTCGGGAGGCGCTAAGGAATGGGATTGGAGACTCACAGGTACTCGTCACCAACCAGGGATTCAACCTGCTGATATCGAAGAAATTTTAGAGCAAGGTATAGAATTTATGGTTTTGACACGTGGTATGCAACTCATGCTACATACCTGTCCCGAAACTGAAGAACTGCTGAATCAAAGAGGTATTGAGTATTATATTGGACCTACCAAATTGGCTGTAGACCTTTTCAATAATTTAATGCAACAAGGTAAGAAGGTCGGGGGAATATTTCACTCAACCTGCTAACGCGGTACCGATGCAGCAAGGAAATTCTCTGGAACCTTCGCTTAAAATAATCTGCAAGAACTAGGTAACAAAAGAGATGCCAGCCCAAAAGCATCTTTTTATCAAGTTAGCTTCTAGTATAACCTTTCTCAGAAAGATGAGGTATAATGTTACTGACACTCACTCGTGAGGGTCAAACAGAGAAGATAAGATCAAATGAACTATAATTACATGGTTACGCACAAGCCACGCGAAAGCGATAACACACATAATAGCATTTTTGTGACAGCACGATTTGCTTGACTCACAACACCTTTACTTGTACTCCTCTTCATACATTGTTAAAAATGAAAGCTTATTCGATTGATTTTAGGCAAAAAATCCTTGATACTTATCATGCTGAACCCATTTCACAAAAAGCAATAGCTAAGCGTTTTTCTGTAGCCCTGAGCTTTGTACAAAAATTGCTTAAACAATATCGTGAAACAAAAAACATTACTCCCCGAACTGACCGATGTGGAGTCAAAGGCAAACTGAATGCGGAGCAACTACTCATCTTGGCAGAACTGATTGAAGCAAATAATGATGCAACTCTTGAAGAACTCCGTTATTTACTTTATGGAAAAATTGGATTTTCCGTTAGTAGATCAACAATAGGAAGAATGATAAAACTCTTAAACATTACTGTCAAAAAAAAACTCTCTTCCCTTCAGCTAAAGGCACGGAGCGAGTTCAAATCCTGCGATGTGAGTTCTGGAAAACAATTAAAGAGATTAATTTGAAAGACTTAATATTCATTGACGAATCGGGAGTTAATTTGGCAATGGTTAGGTTATATGCGAGGTCTTTAAAAGGTGAAAGAGCTCTCGTGGCCAAAACCAACTAAACGTGGCAAAAATGTCTCAATAATTGGAGCAATGTCAGTTAATGAAATTTTGACATCGGTTAATCTAATAGGCGGAACAGATGCAATTACATTTGAAGCTTTTATTATCAGAAAACTTGTGCCAAAATTATGGAAAGGTGCTTGTGTAGTGATGGATAATTGTCCCATTCACCTGGGAGACGAAGTGAAAAAAGCGATCGAAAAGAAAGGGGCAAAATTAATATACTTATCACCTTATTCACCAGATTTTTCACCCATTGAAAATCTGTGGTCAAAACTTAAAATTATTCTCCGTTCTATCAAGACTGCTAATTATCAAGAATTAGGGAAAGCACTCTTAGTTTGCGTTGGGGCAAGTTACATCGTCAAATATTTTTAATTGGTTTACACACTGCTGTTATTGTACCTCATCTTTTTGAGAAAGGCTATATCTCAGCATTTCTAGTGGTTGCCTATTTCGGCATCTCCGCTTATGCAGGACTACCGACCAAATTATTATTTGGTCTAATGCCCATAGACATACTCTCGTTGACGTTCGGAGAGCCTGTTTTCAAGTAAATCTAAACCCTCTCTGGAAAAATGACGTTTACAAAAATCTGGATTTTCTGGCTGTCTAGATGTGTAAGCATACGCTATTAAAAATCGTTCTTTTCTTACTCCTGTTCCTATAGGTAATTTTCCATGATGAAAAACACTATCAGTGGCAGCAAAAATAACTGTCCCAGAAGGTCCTGGGCAGGGTTTCCACTCAGATTGAGGTACAAATTTTTTCATCTCTTCATCCGTGTATAGAGATTTGTGTATAGTCTTGAACAAATACATTGATTTGTAGATTATTTTTAATTCAGATGGACTTAAACGCCTTGGAATATATTCAAAAACTATACTGTCATCAAAGACATCATTGAAGTAAATAAGTATTTTAACTTCACGGCAATCTTCTCCGTCTCTATGCCAAAGTTTTGTACCTAAGTTTCTTCCATTTTCATGCGGTATCTCTTTACGAAAATCTACGCCAATACACGCTACAGGTAAACCAATATAATTTTCGGCTATATTGAGCAGTCGTTCTTCCAGTCCCCAAAGAAAAAGGTCTGGATATTCCTTGGCAATTTTGTTGTAGCAAGCACGAACAGCGTAGGTCTTAGAAGAATTTGTATGACCAGGAGAATCAACAGAGAAAGCTGTTTCTATATCGGGTAATAAACCTTCAGCCGCTTTTAGAAGCAAGGGAGTAGAGGGAAGTGATAAAGCTTCTAAAGAAGTAACAAATACTCCTTCATTTACAAGAGCATCAACAATATAACTGTCATTAACATCTAGCGCTGGTAGATTACCATTATTTTTCAAGAGCCTGGTTTGATATTCCAACTCCGCTACAACTTTTTGGCTTTTTTGTAGGATTGTTTTAAGCATTGTATTCGTCTTTTTCGTTATTGGTATTTCAAGTAAGCATGAGCTGGTTGAGTATTTTACAAATGTGCAACTTTCTTCAATTATTTAGCCGGATTCAATGTCCTCCGTGCTTCTGGAGAGAGCCTTTGTCTCCAGATTCGAGGTATTGCGTATAAGGGATTAAGAACAATAACCATCGACAAATATAGAGTAGCTTGTAAATACTGTTTTTCTGAGAAAAACACACCAGCTTTCCTATACCAAAACTGACTCAAGTTATTTAGGTAGTGCTTTGTACGCAACAAAAATGGTCGCTGTTTATAATTTCCGATAAACTGATCGAGGTCAACTACTTCCTCTCCTTTTATCTGTGCTGAACGTCGTGTATATACATATTTGATTAGTAAATCTCGTATAAAATACTTGTTCATAGAAACACTTTGCGAATGTAAGCGATATAGAAGAAGTGGTTCTGGAATAACAAGAATAGGACCGTAATCAGAAAGACGATCAAAAAGTTCAAAGTCATCAGCATCTGAAAATTTTGGGTCGTATCCTCCCACCTTTAATAAAATTTCTTTTTTTATGAGGGAGGTAGGATGTATCACAAACGGAACGTCTCCCCTTTTCATATTATCGTAGAATTCTTCCTCAGTAAGAAGCCCATGTTTTTGAAGGCTCAAAACTTCCTCTTTTAAGTTTACATGATGAACATATGTACCCCAAGCAACTACTTTAGGATTAGCATTAGCAGCTTCTATTTGTTTAGCAAATCGCTTAGGTAGTGCAATGTCATCAGCATCCATAACGGCAATCCAGGGAAATTTTGATTGATTTATCCCTAAATTTCTAGCACGACTACATCCCACATGTTTACTTTGAATAATTTGTATTCGATTATCTTGCTGCCTATAATGTGTCATGATTTCTAAGGTGTTATCTGTAGAGCCATCGTCAACAAGTATTAATTCAAAATCCTGAAAGGTTTGACTTAATATGCTTTCAATAGCTTTAGCAATAAAATTTGATGAATTGAAAGCAGGCATTACGACACTAATCATAAAAACACACTCGGTAAGTTGGAAACTCAGTGGCTTGAGCCAAGAGAGGAAAACGACCCGGCGGTTTTAACCGCCTTGAATCCCCTTACGGGGAGAGGGGTATGGTTGCCCCTCAAGGAGATATGGTTGTCTCGGATCTATTGCTAGGTAACGTTCGCTTTGTGCCTTGGTTATAAGGGCTTGTTAAACTTGCAGCACTCTCGAGCGTGACTTTAAAACTATTTAACTACAAGCGACAGAGCCCATAACTAGCGTCCCATCCAAGCAGTGTGGTAACCCAAACAACGTAGTCAGTGAAGACGATAGCCCGTCAGTATAGCTTGCGAGAGATTGCTCGCGACCAAGCGAGCGTCTCTTTAGGGCTGAGTTACTGACGCTTATTTTACTTTTTCCACAGTGTTTTATTTAGATTATATATAGATTATCTAGCTTACAGGGTAAACGCATCTAAAACTGTAGCCAAATATACAGACGGTTTGCCCAGGGGGTGAAAACCCACCTAAAACGCTTATCCAGTAAAGATTTAGCCCACTCATGTTAAAAAAAGATAGGCAGCCGAATTGTTACAAGCCAGCCTATCCCAAAAAATAATGTTACCAACATTCTATCAAACCCACTTACAAAAACAACTGACGCACACTCAGGTTATGCTGCTCACAATCTTACGCTCATGTGATACAGTCGGAAAAACAAGTGAGATTAGAACGGCTCGCACTCCTTATTTCCCTATCCAATTACCACGCCCAAGTCGGCGTCGCAAACTGCAACAATTTCTGGACATACCTCAATTAACAATCTCACTAATCTGGTTCCCTTTGATCGCTTATTTGTTAACAACTTATTGCTCAGTTGGACAAAGCTTATCAATAGCGATCGATTTTATGTCAATTGGGGTGTATAAAAATGATATTCACTAAGTCCTATGTGCTGGGCCACAGTTGCCAGATTGGGCTGGTTTAGGTGGTGTTGTCGCATAAAGGCGATCGCCCGAGCAATCCGGTGATAATCTTCGCTAGCATAGACACTCGCATTCTGCATCGAAATCATCTAGTGTAAATCAAGGGAATTTTGATGTTTCCTCACTTTAGCCATAGAGTAGGCTCAAAGCCACCCGTTTATTGCGGTGAATGCAGTCAGTCGATTTTAGATTTTAGATTAAAGAATTGAAGAAAGCGACCTCACTGCTAAACCCGGGGGCTTGCGATGAGGATTCAAAGCTTTTTTCTCGCTCCACGGATGCCTCGGGCGACTTGTAACCACATTTTTTGATGGTCAGTCAATTAACCGAACTTTGGGCCTCAGTTTCCGCGCAACTGCTGCACCAAGTGAACTAATTCAGGTAAAATTAGCTTTTCCACAGCTAGTTTCACGCCATTGCTAGAGCCCGGAAGAGAAAAGACTAACTTGCCTTGATACACGCCTGCAACGGCGCGAGACGCGATCGCCCTCGAACCAATTTCTTGATAGCTCAAAAACCGAAATATCTCCCCAAATCCCGGTAAAATCCTGTCGAGCAAACTCTCCATCACATCGTAAGTTGTATCTCGGGGAGCGATGCCCGTCCCGCCGTTAAAAATGATTGCATCCACATCTTGACGCTGGGAAAAAGCCTGCATTTGCAATACAATTTTGGCCGCATCATCTTTAACAACAGTGTAAGCTACCACAGAGTGACCCGCATCTTTTAGCAGCTTCTTAGTTAACAAGCCGCTATTGTCTGTGTCAGCCGAGCGCGTATCGCTAACAGTAATGATAGCGCAATTTACGGTTATTTTAGATATGTCGGGGTGAGGAATTTGCGTCATATAACAGATGTTGAAGGAAAAAGGAAGAAGCAAGAAGGAAGAGGGAATCAGGAAAAGGGAAGAGGGAATAAGTCATTAGTTAGTTGTGATTTGTTCGTTGTTAGTGATTCATTATCAAATAACCCATAACCAATAACCAATAACCAATAACCAATAACCAATGCCCCATGCCCCATGCCCTATTCCCCATCAATTATGCCTTGCTAAATCCTAAGCCGTTTGCTTCCGAGTAGCGTTCCATAAAACGCATAAATCGATCCCATTCTGCGGAACTTTTCATTATATAAAGAGCTTCCAAACCCGCAGGCTGACCGTTGATGAACTTAGCATTAACCTCGCGAGTGAGGAGTTCGCCTTCGTCGTCGATCATGTACATTCCAGTAATGTCTTCGGTACTGGTGCTGCTGAGAGCTTTGGGATTTTCAAAGATAAACGTGGCAGTGCCTTGCTCTCCGCTTTTAGAACGGGTTAGGCGCACTTCGGGCACAGCATCTTCGTCTATACCCCGAGAGAATTGAATTTTAGCCATAATCTGACAGTGGAACCTTAAGGATTGCTTAATTTCTTAATGTTTAATCATAAAACGATTCGGGTACTCGCAAATCAAGACTTGGGAGAGTGGGAGTGGGGGAGAGTGGGTGAGAGTCGGCGAGAGTGAGGGAATCGGAGACAAGGGCGAGGGGAGATGGGTTGGTTCTTCTGAGATATTGCACCATTCTCAATAATCCTTTCAGGGCGGGCAGGATGCCCAACCCCTACTCCCCACAAGAAAATCTACTCTTTGTGGAACAGGCATCTTGCCTGTTCTTAAGAATGGTGCAAGATGTGAGTTCTTTGTCCCCCAATTTCTTCTCTCCCTTGTCTCCCAATTCCCTTAGACGATGTAAGGAGAGTTAATTGGCTCGGCGCGGTTTGTGGCTACCAGAGTTTGGTAGATAAGGGCGGATATCTCGCCGCGGGTGATGTCGTGGGCGGGGGCAAGCTTTTCGCGCGCGGGATAGTTGACCACGATTTTGCGATCTGTGGCGGTTGCTATCTCGTCGGTGGCAAAACTGGGAATCTGAGATCGATCGACATAAACGCTCAAAGAATTGGGGTTCCCGCCCGCCAACTGCAAGCCGTTTACCAAAGATACGATCGCCTGAACTCTAGTCAAATTCTGCTCCGGGCGAAACGTGCTGTCTGGATATCCAGCCAAAAAGCCAGCTCGATTAGCTTGCTCGATCGCTCCCTTGGCCCAAAAATCCGCCGCCACATCCTTAAAAACCGTCGCCTCACGGCGCGGCACTAATTCAAACGCCTTCGCCAACATAGCCGCATACTGAGCTCTAGTTACAATCTCGTAAGCTTGAAAAGTGCCGTTGGGAAACCCGCTAACAATATTCATCTTTGCCAAGCGCGAGATAAAATCCTTAGCCCAATGCGTGCTGATGTCGCTAAACTTTAGCCCGCCAGGAGTCGCAGTTGGCGTCACATTGCCCAAATCAAATAAACCTTTCACCCGCGAAGAATTGAGCTGATTTCCCACCGCAGAAATCTTAACCCCAGTCGCGTTTTGCAAGTCTAATTCACCGTTATTCTGAAAAATATTGCCGCCCAAATCTTGAGCAGTACCAATATCTGGCAGCGACTTCCCCACCGCAGTCAAACCGTCTTCCGTATTTTTTTCAATGCGATTCTTGCGTAAAACCGGCTTCGATTCCCCCGCTACAGCTATACCGGAGCGATTTTCCAAAATTTGGTTATCAACAATCAAAGGAGCCGACTGAGCTTGCAGAGAGATGCCGAAACCCGTCTTTTGAAAAATATTGCGCCGTATTGCTCCTTTAGCAGTTCCCGCCGCAATTACGCCAGCGGCTGAGTTTTCCACAAATATGTTGTCGAGAATCGCAGGATTAGCGGTTCCCGTGGCAAAAACGCCTTCGCGTTTGCAAAGTGTGAAAGTGCAGTTAGCCACAGTCGGAGAAGTTGACTCAATCCAGACTCCCGTGCCGCGACTATCGAGATTCGTGACAGTTACTCCGCGCAATTCCGAATTAGTTGCTAGCAGTATAGTGATATTGTGGCCCGCAGCGGTGGGACTTACAAATTTGCCGCTGCCTTGAATTAGAGTGCCTCTACCTTTGTTAGTTTCATTGCCAATAAGTTTTACTCCCGATGGAATTTCCAAGGGGAATTTTTCGCCGCTAGCTGCGCTGTAAGTTCCCGGTGCTAGCTGAATTACACTTCCTGATGCAGCGCGGGCGATCGCGCGGGCTATAGTTTTGAATGGGGCAGATTGGCTGCCGGCTGCGGAATCGCTGCCTGTTGCTGGGTTGACGTAAAGTGTTGCCATGTTTTGGTTAAAGAGATAATTGGCGATCGAGCTTTTGTGCAATTTTCATTGTCTGCGAACTTGGCCCCGGATCTATATTCACCTTTAATTGCGGAGATTATTTAATTGCACGATATCCGCAACATCACCCATCAGGATTTGCAACCGCAGGGAGATTGTCCCTACAAAAAACTGTATTTCTCGTTCCCAGCAAAAGCAGAACCCGACTTATTTAAGAAGTTTTGGATCTGGGGATTCTCTTTTTTCCAGATGTTGCCAAAACCACTAAAATTTAGATCGCCAATTAGGAAAATCGAACGTCTTGCTGTCATGTACAATCGGTCGAGATTCCCTGCCCAAAAACCTTAACCGCTTCTGCCAAATCTGTTTCACCCATTAAAATGCAGCGTCTTAGTAAATCGATATCCAGCGTTTCCAATCCTGACAGTTGACTGTGAATTACTTGCTCGTAGCCATCTTCGCGGAGATGATATAGCCGCAGCGTGCCATCTTCCCAAAACCAGATTTCTGGCACGCCCAAAGCCCGATATTTTGGCAACTTGCTCAATCCACCGCTAGTATAAACCACCTCGACAGACAAATCGGGAATCAACTTAGGTTCCCCCAAACAAAACGATTTATCTGCTTGGGTTGAAGCTTCTCCAGCCTTTTCCTGCGTCATGGAACCAGAAGGGTAAAACCTAATGCCTTGCAACAGCAAAAAAGTTGTCACCAAGTAACCAATGATTTCCGAAAAATTTTCGTGTTGGAATCCCGGCATCAGAATTTCGATCGCCCCTGCAAAAAAAGACAACTTTACGCCAGGGGAATCTTCCGCACCCTTCTGGATTAACTTGAATTGCTCCCAAGTGCCGTTGAGCACCACTCGCCCATCGAGAATTTCGCGATCGAGAACTTGTGTCATTGACCCGCACCATTATCTCCTATCGGCATTATAACGCATTGTGCGATCGCTGCTAAAGAAGATACGTGCAGCAATTATAGCTGAGGAATCCGAACAGTTTTTCTCGTTCTATCAGAGTCAGTAACAATGCCAGTTGATTAATGCTACAATGAGGTAAGTAGACATTTATCGAGCTAAGCAAAAAACGAAACTTCTTGTATATTTCCGGAGCGGGAAACTGTAAACATCTTTTCTTCAAAAATATCCTTCATAATCAGACTGATTCGATCCTCCCACTTAAATTCCACTTTTTCCATACTACCTGTCACCCAAGAACCTTTAATATGAACAGCGTTAACTTTAATACTCAATTCAGGAGTTTTAAGATAAGTGCCATTAGGGAATGGTATGACTTCTTCCATAACTACATTCAATTTTCCAGCTTGCTTGATTTCCCTTAACCAATCATCAATTAAATCTATAATCGTTTTATGGCAACCATCAGGGAAAAGATAATAACTCTCACTTGTGTTAATTTCAAACTGTGTATGGTTTTGTTCTTCTTCCTCATGGACAATATTGTATAAACGAGTTATATTAGGTATGAGAGTAATTGTATTGATATTGACTTCGGTGATCCGATTTTCTATATCTTGCTTTAACGGTTCTCTCAGTTCCACCAACCCAATATCATAGTATTTAGCAAATTTTATGGCATCAGGAGTAAAGCCAATCTTGGAAACGATAATTCCTTTCTGCAAATTACAATCTTGACGAATTCCCCAAGCCTTCATGACTATATCCTTGTTAATTTTTTTATTCCAATATTTACATTCTATAGATGTTTTATAGTCATGAAGTCCGTCAGTGTGAACAGTCAGTACGTCGATTTGATGCTTGACTCCAGATTTGCCAGTACATTTACAAGAGTTGCCATAACATTCAATTTTAACTCCATTTCTAGCACCCAATACTTCGTATATATTCTTGACCGTTTCTTCGTAAGTTTCCCACTTCATACCTATCTCCATCTTCAATATGAAAAAGACTCTATCAATTATAAGCCCTCAACTAGCCGCGCAGTGGCATCCCGCAAAAAATGGTGGACTCACTCCAGACCAAGTTTCGGCAGGCTCACACAAGAAAGTTTGGTGGAAATGTCCCGAAGGCTCTGATCATGAATGGAATACATCGCCCAGTAAAAGAACTAAGTCAAGCCAAGGATGCCCTTTTTGTGCTGGACAGAAGGTTTCAGTAACTAATTCCCTAGCAAGTCTTGACCCCAAACTTGCTCAAGAATGGCATCCGACTAAGAATGAAAATCTTACTCCAGATCAAGTGACAAGGCATTCGGAAAAAAAAGTTTGGTGGCAATGTTTCAATTATCCTGAGCATGAGTGAGATGCTTCTCCTGCTAATAGGACTAAAGGAAAAGGATGCCCTTTTTGTGCTGGACAGTCAATTACTAATTCCCTAGCAAATATCACTTTGTGATTATAACAAGTCTAATAAGCTAGGTTGTGCCCAATCTGATTGATCTAAAAGTTTCCCCTTTTCTTTTCCCTGCTTTGCATGAGTTGGTCTTACTATACCGTTAAGTCTTTTTTCAAGCAAACCAGTAAAATAAAACCATGACAACATTTTACTGGCGTAATCTTTTGCAGTTGTTTGTCTATTAGACAACAACTTTTGAAATTTATATAGCGACATCGATTCACCAGGCTTCAGTTGTTCATAGATTTTTTTAATAACTACATGAGCCTCTATTTGTTCCGCTAATTTTTCAGCTATTTCCTCATCTTTTAAATTTAAAAATATCTCTGATGCTATTATTTGACCGTTTTCCTTATTTCTTGTTACTTGAAAAAAGTTTTGCAAATCCAGAATAGCATTTTGAACAGTGTCATTCGCATATCCCGATCCACTTGCTAAGTCGGAGATTGTTTCACACGTCTTAAGCAGTCTAAATATTTTTAAAACTGTTGAAATCTTGGTTCTGGGTCTATAGTTTATTGTCATTTCAGGTAGCTTGTCCTCCAACAAATATTCACGAAACATATCCCAGTATATTTTATAATTTTGCCCATTTTGAATAACTAGCTTGCTGTTTAATAGGCTATTAATTACATCGTGATTAAACTGGTTACCTACATCCACCTTATCAACTGGAGACAGTTCAGCTATATTCATTAAACACTTATAACTCCCTGGAATGAGAGTAGCTCTTTCGATATCTTTGTCAAAAATTGCTTTAATATCAAACTTGGTTATTACTTTTTTCTGTTCTGAATAAAGATCGGCTTCATTATGTTGATGGTAGATGTCACTGCAAAATCTTTTTAATAACCAAGGTTTATTTTGACAATTATTCAGAAGCCACTTTTTTATACTGTTTTGTAAGCGATTTCCGTTTTGATTCAAATAGTTCTCAAATTCATTTAATAAGCTCAATGAATCTTGCTGAGAAAATTCACTAAAATAAATATCTTTTCTTATTTTGTCTAGATTATGCCATGTAAAATAGGCGTGATGTTTTGCAGATAAATTAACATCTGTTCTCCAGCAAAAACCTAAGACTATGTTTTGTTTTAAGGAATCAACTTCTTTAGCTGCTTGCTCAAACAACCCGTAAAGATATGAAAGTGAATCTTTAGTCAATATTTCTTCAAATTGATCAAAAAAGATTACAATAACTTTACCACTTTTTTTAAGGGTTTCTATTAATAATTTAATTGATTTACTATCAAAATAAGGTGGTTCAGCACTTTCAATAGATACTTGATGATCGGGAAGATCAACAAATCCACTATCAATAGCCTCTTGTAATGCTTTTCTAATAACCGCTATGACAAATAGAGTTGCTTTTTCCTGGTTGATGCTTGTAACATCTACATGGTGTATATAAAAATTATCTTTATATTCTGGTTTTTGCCGACAGTCTGATGCTAACTTAAGAACTAAAGAGGATTTGCCTAACCCCGTACTTCCTGAAAAAGAAACAACTCTTAAGTCTGTTTCCTCATCTCTTACATTTTTGACAAAATTCCAAAATTCATCTTGAGGTTTACAACGTCCAAAAAAATCTTGTGGGCGACAAGGACGATGGTAATCATAAAAACTCTCAGCCTGATTAATATTCGATACTATTACTTTCTTAACTTCTGAAAATGACTCGTTAGTTGATTTATTTTCATGCTCTGTTAGTATTTCATCGAAAACGGTAATTTCAAGATTTTCCCAAATTTCATTAGTAGAAAAATATTTTTTCCAATATTCTGAATTATAATTATTTTTTGTATTTGAAGTGGCAAAAATAATAGCACGATATGGGATAGCGCTTTCTCCCATTTCTTCCGCTATCCAAAAAAACTCTTTTTTATGAGTCACTAATAGTGTAATGGTTCTAACATTACTAATAAATTTTCGCTCTGGGAGTTGAATACCATGTATCTTCATAAACTTTTCAGCAAGTTTATCTGAACTCCAAATGAATAAACGAAATGGTTTTTGTGTTTTTGTGTATTCATCAACAACCGCTTTTGCTTTTCCATTAAGAGCGGAAGTTGAGAGTAGGTGAGCAAAGTCAACTTTTTTGTAAAGAGCTTGACCCATTAACTTGAATATAGTAGGAGCATTTATTTCTTCTTGCTGGAATTTACATTCAATTAATCCTGTTTCCCTAGCTTCATCGTGCTTGATATAGATATCAGTCTGCATTCCGTCAAATTCTATATTTTCAATCACTTTCCAGTCATATTGACTGAATAAATCTGCTGACACCTCTTCCCAGAAATTACCTTTTTCCTTATTATTCCATTCAGGTAGTATGACTACTTTAAATCTTATTTTAGGCTCATTTACATTCATTTTTTTTTGTCGTTCCTATAGGTGACTTATTGCCTTGCATAACCATGACTCAGTATAACACGCCCCACGTTAGACCTCAACCTCTAGCACCTCCCCGATCGCACCTTCCATCTCCCTAACCATATTTAGGGGACAGATAACCACATAATAAGCGATCGCCCAACTATTGACAACTGTATGAGACTACACCAGCGACTCGTTACTTTGGGAATACGCTGGATGCCAGAATATAATATAGATTACGAACAAATCGAAATTCCGGTAGATTGTGCCGACTACATCGAAAAAATTCGCGCTTTAGGTGGAAATGGGACTCCATTGCAATTAGAAAAAATTCTCACTGTTGCCAGATTACCCATAATTCGCCAGCACATCCAACCGAAAACCCTAATTTACACTCATTACATCCACGGAATCGATCGCATATTGAGAGATGCCTTAGTAAATGATGGTTGGAAAGTGGGTTTCTACACCGGCGAAGACAAATCAGGTTTAGAAGGGTTTTTAAACGGCAAAATTGATGTTCTCATCGGTTCTAGCGCCATAGGGACTGGTGTAGATGGCTTACAGCACGTTTGCAACCAGCTAATTGTCAACGTCCTACCTTGGACTCATGCCGAATTTGAACAATTGAAAGGTCGCATCTATCGCCAAGGACAAACCCGCGATACAGTCAAAATGGTGATTCCTCTGACCTATGCAACTGTTAACAGTCAGCGCTGGTCGTGGTGTGATTCCAAAATGCAGCGCTTAAAATTCAAAAAGTCGATCGCTGATGCTGCTGTTGATGGCATAGTACCAGAAGGACACCTGCGATCCTCTGCTCAAGCTTACCAAGATGCGATCGGCTGGTTAGAACGCCTCGCATCTGGCGAAGTCCAAATCATCACCCGCCCGAGAATTATTATCCCCATTCCAGATACTAACCCAGCCGAAGTACAGCAACGACTGGCGCGTTACGGCGACTTCTCCACCATGAATCGCCACTGGAACCAAACCCACAGCGCCACTACTCACCAACGCTTACAGGAAAACCCTGAAGAGTGGGCTAATTACCATACTTTGTATCAAGAATCAAGAAAAGATTGGGCAGTTATTCCCTACGAGGAGATGATTCGCTGGTGTCAACAACGTAGCGGCTACACTATTGGTGATTTTGGTTGCGGTGAAGCAAAATTAGCTGAGGCAGTTTCAGATAGACATACAGTTTACAGCTTTGACCATATTGCGATCAATAATAATGCGATCGCCTGCGATATGGCGCACGTTCCGCTAGATGATGAAACCCTAGATGTGGCCATTTTTTCTCTTTCTTTAATGGGTTCAAATTTCACCAACTACCTACGGGAAGCATATCGTACTCTTAAACTTGACGGTCAGTTGCATATTATCGAGTCAACTTCACGCTTTAGCGATCCGGATCAATTCCGAACAGACTTAGAAGCTTTGGGATTTACCGTTATCAACATTCAGGATATGTGGAAATTTACCCATATCCGTGCTATCAAGAGTTAGAGGTCGTTTTAAAATTTGTTGAACAACCACATAATAATTAGGATTTTCTAACCATTCTAATTCATGTTTGATATCTTCCCAATCCCCTAATAGATTTCTTTCTAGTTCCCAGGCTCTTCCTGGGAACGCAGATCCCGAGGCTCCGCCTCGCCTTAACTCCCACCAAGTTTCACAATACAAGACGCATCCAAAACTACTAATATTTCATTCTGAAAAACAGCACAACTTGTAATTGCTGAAGCTAAGGCGGGAATTTTTCCTTGTTTGAGAGCCAGCATCGCCTGCGGTGTAGAATCGAACTGATTTAGCCAGCCGTAATCTTCTACATGCTCCAGAGTCAACGCATTGCGATCGAGCATCCAAAAATCAACTCCATATTGATTAATAAAATTTTGCAATACAGCTCGATCGGGAGTGTATTGAGCGCGAATTAAATCGTTAAGTCGCTGCTGATATTTGCTGTAGTAGCCTTTCTGATACGGCACTGCATATTCCTTTGCCACTAAAACCGAACGCTGGCTAAATGTTGGCAAATTGTCCGCCTCTGCCGCGATCGAAGCAATCAGGATATCTTTAGGTTGTTGTTGAAAAAAATTGTACAAAGCCGGCATTTTAGCTTCTACATAACCGACTGTCGGAAATGTTTCAACGAAGCAAGGATAAAGCACCACTGCGACAGCAATTATCGCTATTATAATTAGTGCAACTAGATTTTTCCAATCAAGTTTTGTTACGGTTTGCGATGCCCAGTGACCGACTCCATCAATAATTAACGTTAGGACGATCGCACTTATCAAAACAACAATAAATCGCAAACTGTAGGCAGTATAGCGCCCTGGTTGATACAGCTTAAAAATGGTAGCGTGAGCGGCAAAAAACATCGCCGAGGATGCTAAAAATAGCTGAAGCAACAGCCAAATTTTGCTTTGAATCTGATTTGCTAAGGGAAAAGCCGATCGCACAAACAGCAGCAGCGGAAATAACAGCCCGACACAGTGAGTTACAGGCGTAAACAGCGACTTGGGAAACATCCCGCTGCCCCGCCCTGTCAACCAATAATCTACCGGATTTGGCCGAAAAAAAGCATTTCTGCCGTTGGGGGCAAATTCGCTCATTTGCTTCGCTTCTGCTGCGGTATAAGTTGGGCCAAATTCAGAGCGATCTAAGGCATAGGGCAGCATTACTAAAAAAATAACTCCCAAACCTGTACTGCAAAATAGGTAATTTGCGCGATCGCCCGACAAGCGCAAACCGCCCTTTTCCCAGCATAGCAGCCGCAAAACTAAAATTCCGGCAGCAACCAAGGCGTAAGGAGGATAGAATAGTCCGATCAGGGCGATCGCTCCCAAACAAGGCAGCAACGAACTGCGCGACAAATAATATAAAAAACCGAGAAATATCGGATAGATAAAAGCTCTGGGCGTTGTGGAAGCCAAATCGTCAGTCATCCACATATGCTGATTTAACAGCAAAGATGCGATAAATCCAGTCAGCGGCACTGGCAGCATTTCTAGGCACAAACCAAAACAGAAATAAGTGGAGATTAAGCCGAGAAATAGTGGCAATATTTTGTGAAAAAATAGCGGGTGAATGCCAATTGTTGCTGCTATTTTGTAGAGCGTGCTGTATCCTGCGGGGGCGACAGATTGAAAGTAGTTAGCAATGAAATCGTTGGGGAATAATTCTCGATCGACAAACCGCATCATCCAGAAAACGTGCTGCCTCGCATCGTCTTGCACCACATACTCGGCGCTGAAGGCTTGCTCGATACCTAAGAAACCATAAATTGCGGCAAATGTCAAGCTCAGAGTCAACCAAAATATTGTGCGCGATCGGGATTTTTCATCCACAGTCGCCGTCAGAAACTTGTGCAAGCGGGCTATTAATACCATTTAAGATTTGAGATTTGAGATTTGAGATTCGGAATAACTGATATCGTTTCCGGTTGCATCGGAATCATAAAATCGAGTCAACAGTCAGTAGGGGCGGTGCCCCCGTGCCCGCCCTCTTAACAGTCAACAGTCAACAGTCAACAGTCATGTATGAGTGCAACCGGAATTGATATGATTCTTAAAAGTAGGACTATATCATATCTGGTCAATTAAGCTGTTGTGCATTTAAATTATATATTTCGACGATCGATCAAAAATACCCCTCAAAAAAACAGAAAATCGCCCGCTAACAATCATTTTTCCGGCCGTTATATCGTTTCCGCTTGCATCGGAATGATTTAACCACAGAGTACACAGAGTACACAGAGGGAGAGGATATATATCTGAATCATTCCGATGCTACCGGATTTGATATTAGATGGGTTCCCAGACTCTTCGACAGCAACCAGTTACAAACTTTCAAATAAAACAATGGTAAGGTGCGCGTTGCACACCCTACAGATCGAGTTTGCGTGTCTGGGAGTATCCTTTTTATTTTCAAGCTGCAAACGAGACAAATAGAGAAGCAATACCGATCGCGATCGCACCTAGTCCCATCACAAAAGACCAGAAACGGTGATAACTGCTAACCGTCGTACCGCTATCGCTTTCAAGCCGAATCAAATCCATCCAAGGCGCGACACCCCGGCGGAACCAACCCAAAGTCCTAACATCCATCCCAATCAAACTTTTAACCCGTTTCATGCCAAACAGAAAATTACCAATCGGCCCAAAACGAGAAGCATAGCGCAGATAAATCATTCCCGTTCTATCTTGCAATTTCAAATCAGAACCAAACGTATAACCCGCATCGCCGCGACCAATTAATTCGCCTTGTAGTTGCGCCGGTTGACCCCGCAAAGGACTTGCGTAAGGGTCAGACATTAAGGTTAAAACATCCAAGTGTTCTGCTTGTTCGTAATTCGGGAACATCACCAATGTCTTGAGCAAAATTCCCATACCTAAACCGATTAAAGGACAAGCAACCATCATCATCGGGTTTACAGCATACAGCGCAATGCCGATCGCAAAACCCACCGCTAAGCCGAGAGTTTCTGCACTGTACAGCAGTAAATCGAACACAAAATTGCCGTACAATCTCCGCTTGCTCAAATCCTTGCCTTCGCCGACAATCCGGCCCATATCAAACTCAACATCCAAGCCCAATTGTTCTGCGTAGGTGCTCAAAGCACGAACTCGCTTACCAGTAAGCGGGTGAGTTGAATTCAACTCCATCCACCAAGCCCAAGGATTAAACATATCCCACAGAAACACTCGCCCAATTTTTTCCGGTTCCGACGCAATCCGGTAAGCGGTACCAGTAGAAGTTGCAGCTTTGGCATCATAAATGCCCAAGGCGCGAGTTCCTTCTAATAAGCGGCTGGGTTCCGTTCCTCTTTGTCCTTCTTCCAAAATACCGTAAGCAATTTTTACCAAAGCGCGGGATAAAGCGTTGGGGTTTCCGGTAGTTTCAGCGGCAAAATGGTCGGCAAAATATTCTCGCGTCCGTGACAAATATAGCAATAAATAAGTGCCTGCAATGTAAAATAAATAAGCAACAGCAGCTACAGTACCCGCCGCATCTTTAGCTTTGTCGCCGCCCTTCCGACCGAGCCTTTGAGTTGTAGTATAAATTAAGTAAGTAATCTGCACTAAAGTCGAAGCTAAGGTGATGACTGCAAAGTCCCAGTGGACGATGTGACCGAGTTCGTGAGCGTAAACAGTGGCAATTTCTTCGTCGTCTAAATAGGTGAAAAGACCTTGACTGACGACTAAGCGAGCGCTGTTAGGAAAGGAACCGTAGGTAAAAGCAGTGGGGTTTTGGTCGTTGATAATTCCTAACCGCGGCTGTTGCAGGTTTTTCTGTTTACAAACCTTCTGAATAACTTTCGCTGCTTCGGGACTGTGGCTTTCAATTTCTGCTAGGGAAACCCAGCGAGTATTGTAAAGCCAATTTTGGGTTAAGTCCATCAAGTAAGGCGATAGGAAAAAAGCTGCGATGTTAAAAATTATAGTGATGGGAAGTGCGATCGCCAATCCGGTAACTGGATCGGGACTGTTGATAATCAAAACTGAGGCTAGGGATAGCGCCAACACCATACCAAACAGCAGGGTGATGGTGACGCCGGAAGCTAAAACGAGATTTCCGCCAGTTTTCTGTATAAGTTTAACGCCGGCTTTGGGCGATCGCCCTGCCTTGCGTAAAGGAGCTTGAGATGGCATAATAATCTCCAAAGGTTATTGACAAATGGTAATCGCCGTGGGATTTTATCTATACTTCACTGTTTTAACCTGTCAGTGCGGATCGCGGTAAGGAGTCTCAACAAAAATATATAATTTCCTCTATTTTGTTAAGATTGAAAACTGCCCGCATAATTTGTTTGGGCGAATTCTATTACTGTCTCAAAACTCAACAATCAAAACTATTTAAAAGTTACTGCTATGTCAATTCTTGAAATTGCCCAAAAAACGCGCGCCTCTGCTAGGAAATTGGCAGTTTTGTCCGCTGATGCCAAAAATCAAGCGATTGAGGCTATTGCTAAAGCTTTAGAAGCTGCTGCTGCGGATATTTTAGCGGCGAATGCTGCTGATTGCAAGGCGGCCCAGACGGATGGAATTGCGAAACCGCTGTACGATCGCCTGAAGTTGGATGAGAGCAAGTTGAAAAGTGCGATCGCAGGCGTGCGAGATGTTGCCAAACTCCCAGACCCGATCGGTGCCGTGCAAATTGATCGCGAATTGGACACAGGATTAATTCTGAAGCGCGTAACCTGTCCTTTGGGTGTTTTGGGCATTATTTTTGAAGCGCGTCCAGAAGCCTTAATTCAGATAGTATCCTTGGCAATCAAATCGGGCAACGGCGTTATTCTCAAAGGCGGCAAAGAAGCAGTCCGTTCCTGCGAAATCTTGACAAAAGTCATCCATCAAGCATTAGCAGAAACAGCGGTTAATCCCGCAGCCGTGCAGTTGCTCACCACGCGGGAAGAAACAATCGAACTGCTGAAAATGGATGAATACGTAGATTTAATTATTCCCAGAGGTTCTAATTCCTTCGTGCGGTTCGTGCAGGAAAATACCCGGATTCCCGTGTTGGGACACGCCGATGGAATTTGTCATTTGTACGCAGACAAAGCAGCCGATATTCAGAAAGCTGTAGAGATTGCGGTGGATGCCAAAACTCAGTATCCCGCCGCCTGCAATGCCATTGAAACTATGTTAGTTCATAAGGATCTCGCCCCCATTTTTCTGCCCGCTGTCGCCCAAGCTTTGCAGCACAAAAAAGTCGAATTGCGGGGAGACGAACCAACTCGCCGCATCTTAGAAAATATTGCCGAAGCGACAGAAATAGATTGGTCTACAGAATACAGCGATTTGATTTTGTCAATCAAAATAGTAGAGTCCGTGGAAGAGGCAATTAATCACATCAACACCTACGGTTCCCGACATACAGATGTGATTGTTACCGAAGATAGCGAAGCGGCCGAAACTTTTTTAAATGCAGTCGATGCGGCTGGAGTTTATCACAATTGTTCGACTCGATTTGCTGACGGTTTCCGCTACGGTTTCGGCGCAGAAGTGGGGATTAGCACGCAGCAAATGCCGCCTCGCGGGCCTGTTGGTTTAGAGGGTTTGATTACCTATAAGTATCGAGTTGTTGGAGACGGTCATATTGCTGCGAGTTATGTCGGGAAAGATGCGAAGGAATTTACTCATCGAGACTTGTAAGATACAATAGTGCGATCCTTGCAGGAGTCGTAAATATTTTCACCCCACCCCAACCCTCCCCTTAGTAAGGGGAGGGAGTAAGAAATTCACAAATGATTTAGGATTGCTATAGTGCGATCGTCCGATCGCGATCGGCCGATTCACAAATTATCGATCGCACTGCTATACTGAATCTATACCCTTCGTAATCGCGCCCGGAGGCAAAAAAATGTCCGCTGCAATTACCATTAACCCCTATGAAATTAGGCAAATATCCCAACCGGATACAGTAAGTCAGTCAAGGTTGCGATCGATCGCCCAAAACACAGAGGCTCTAGCAACAGCAGTAGAGAATAAGTGGGAAGATTTTTCCGATGGGGAGCGTGAGTTGCTTAAAGCTCTGATTTATGCCTCAATTATCAATCAAGATGGTAATCAAGGTTTTTTTGCTTCTCTGAGAACAAGGCTGTCGCTAGCTTGGATGCTAATCTGTGGTGAAACTGATGTTCTGACTGACTACTTCAACGCCTTAATTCGTCTAAAAAATGCTGTACTTGGAGCGATCGAAAGAGAGCACCCTGATTACGAGCAAACAATGGCTGAAGTAGTGCAGGAAGCTTTGGCTAAATCGGGCGATAGTCCTGCAATGACAGCCGATGAGTTTTGTGAATGGCTGAGCAGTGTTTCGGATTAATCCATCTGATAAATTTAAGCGTTCCTACAAAGAGCTTCTGAAGCGTCATTATAAAGGTGAGAAAGCTAAGAAAGTTTTTCAGGATTGTATTGCACAAATTATAAAAAATTTAAGTAGCAATCCTTTGATGCCTAATTCTTTCGCTGAAGGATGGCCCGGAAGTTTGAGTAAACCGGAAGAATGGGAATTCCGAAAGTATTGCTTTGATATGCCAAATTTACAGGGTGCGGCGCGTCAGGGAAGACTTATGTACTTGGTTGATCGTACTCAAAGCGTAATTAAGCTTACATGGATATATACACACAGTGAGTTTCCCAAGCGTCCTCCTGACAAGAATTTAAAGCAATTGCTTGCAGAGCTTATGGAGTCACAGCAACAACAGGAAGAAAATGTGTCAGAGTCAAATGATGATGATGATGAGTCTACATCATGAAACGATCGATAAAACCATGAAGTAGAGCATTGATATTGCAGGATCGATCGCCCTCCCATTCAACCAAACTTAGCTAAAATAAGCTATACTGTGCTCCGGGACTCCTCAACTCGAACAATCCACCGTTGTTTATGTCAAACTCATCCCTCCTCGCCCCTGGTTCCACCCTCGAAAAACGCTACCGCATCATCCGCGAATTGGGCCGCGGCGGCTTCGGCCGCACTTACCTCGCCGAAGACATCAACCGCTACAACGAACATTGCGTGCTCAAAGAGTTTTCTCCGGTTGTTCACAGCCCGAAAGCGGCCGAATTGTTCGATCGCGAAGCGAATATGCTTTACAACCTCCAACACCCGCAAATCCCCCGATTTCGAGAACTGCTTCGCACCGATTTGGGCGGTAATCCATCTTTATTTTTAGTCCAAGACTACATCCCCGGCGAAACCTATGAACAAATACTTATATCTCGCCAGCAGCAAGGTAACAATTTTACCGAAGCCGAAGTTACTCAACTGCTATTTCAGATTTTACCCGTTTTAGAATACATTCATTCCCGCAATTTAATTCACCGCGATGTTTCTCCCGACAACATCATCCAGCACAATACTGACAAACTGCCATTTTTAATTGACTTCGGTTCTGTTAAGCAAATCGCAGCAACCGCCGTATTTCAGTTTAGCGGACAATCGGATACCGCGATCGGCAAACAAGGTTATTCGCCCGCCGAACAAATGCGGCTGGGAAAAGTTACTCCCGCTAGCGATTTGTACGCTTTAGCCGTCACGGCTTTAGTGCTGCTAAGCGGCAAAAAGCCTCAAAAATTGTACGATATCCATAACAAAACTTGGGATTGGCGATCGCACGTCACAGTCAGTCAAAACCTCGCAACTGTGTTGGATAAGATGCTAGCAGAACAATTGGGCGATCGCTACCAGTCCGCAAAAGAAGTCCGCGAAGCACTCAAAGATCCAAAACTATCTCACATTGGCAGTATAATTTCCCAAATGGTGACAATGAACTTTGTCGGCCGCCCTTTCAAAAACACCACTCAAACTGCTACCAGTAATCATAATCCTGTTCACCAAAATTCTCAAATTGTTAACAACAACAGCACATTCAAGTTAATTCCTTGGAAAACCCTAGGGAGTTTAAGTGTGATTTTGGTGCCAGGAATTTTAGCTTTTAGTGTAGTCAAATCTGGTTTCACCTTGCCCAAGTTGCCTGATTTACCTAAATTTTCTTCGCCCCAGCAACCTCCCAATACATCCTTAGAGGACTCCGAAATAATTCGTCAAGAAAAGATTGGTAAACGACGCAAAAATCTCAACATTAATCAAGATATATTCTATCAAAAAGTGGATGAATCATATTACAATAAATATCCCGAATTCCAAGGTCGTACCTTGACAGAAAAGCCAGAAGATGCTGAAATTAGGCGGAAATGGTATGAAGTTGCTGAGGATTTACTGGACAAGTTGGAGAAAGGAGGAGAGTTTTGACACTCCTCGCGCTAAAGCGACGAGGATTCTTAAGACCATATTTTCTGTCTTAAAGGCGCTGACAAAGTGCCCC
>NZ_JAUBRH010000006.1:0-123181 GCF_036701775.1 Microcoleus sp. N9_A2
AGCTCGTCAGCAGGGTTTTGACATCACTGTTAGTGGTTGGCAGTATGGCTAATTGAGAATGGTGCAAGATCTCAGTTTTAACCGACTTTCGCTGTCAGACGGGGGTTTCAACCCCCGGCGGGTTAAAGAGAATGGCGCAAGATGTCAGTTGCAGGGCTGTATTCTCGTCCAAAACCAGGTTTCTGAGTACCCGGGCGTCAATTTTCAGCTTTTAGAGAGATGTAAAAACTCGCCCGATCGCTACACTATGATTAACTAGGAACTCAGCAATTTTGGAGAAGAGGTGAATTGAAATTCGTTTCCGACCCGCAAATAACAGTCAAAATCCGCAAAATGAAAGAGCGGGTGCGGTGGCAAGAACAGTCGATCGTCGATCGGGGAATCGACCAAACTCGGATGGTTTTGGAATCTCCAACCACCGACTCTCCAGAGTTTTCGTTTTTAGTCGCAGGCGACAGCGGCACGGGCAATCACCGCGGCCACAACCCCCAGCGCCAGGTTGCCGAACTGATGCTGGTCGAGGGGAGAACTTGCCGTTTCGTCCTCCACACGGGCGATGTAGTTTATCTCGTAGGTTCCAGCGAATATTACTTGCAAAACTTTATTCGCCCCTACCGAGAATTTATAGTCGGCGGCGAGCATCCTTCTCGGATTGCTTACGATCGCATGGTGTTTAACTTTCCCTTTTTGCCCGTACCGGGAAACCACGACTATTACGACTTGCCCATAGTCTACGGCATTCTGTCGGCGACAGCCTTACCGCTGCGCCGACTGTTGGGTTCCAAGTTGGATCTCGATGTCGGCTGGCACGGTTCCGATCGCGGAAATGCCTACGCCAAAGCCTTTCTCGACTACCTGCAAGCTCACAAAATGCCGGGAGAACTCGATCGCCACCTAGACGCCCACTACACCGCCAGCACCAGCACAGGCCGCTGCCTCCGCTACCAACCCGGAAGCTTTACGCGCTTACCCAACCGCTACTACACCTTCTGCAGTGGCGGCATCGACTTCTTCGCCCTCGACTCCAACACCTTCAACGAACCATTACCGATCCCGAAAACCAAACAGGGCGACATTCGCCGCCAGAATTTGGAACTCGATCGCCAGAAATTGGAACAAGAAAAATTGGCAATGCTCGAAATGTGCGATCGGCTGAACCCCGAAATTCCTTCTGAAGCCGAACAGCTAGACGACTTGAGCGCCAAATTAGAGCAACTTGACGAAATGCTCATAGATATTGACAAACAACTGTCGTCCCACAAAACAGCCGCCACCGACGTTGAACAGCTCGAATGGCTCAAAAAAAGGCTGATTGACTCTTGGCGCGATTCCGAGGTGCGGGGGCGGGTAATTTACCTGCACCATCCCCCCTACGTGACAGAGGCGACAAAGTGGAATCAAGCTCAAACTTTGGCGGTGCGGTTGCGATTGCGCGAGGTGCTCGACGCGGTGGCCGATGCAGTTGGGGAAGTAGCGCGGGGGCGTCCGCTAGTAGATTTGGTGCTGACTGGCCACGCTCACTGTTTGGAATACCTGCGGACTGGGAATACCGGACACGGCGACTCTGGGATTAATTGGATTGTCTGCGGGGGAAGCGGCCACAGTCTCCGCCGCCAGCGCCCGGAAGGACCGATGTTGCAGGAACCATCGAGTCCAGAAGCTGATCGATTGGGGCGTGAGGGCGGGCGATCGCAAAAAGGCGATCGCCCGATAGCGGAATCTTTGCTATTTGTCGGCCGCAGCGGCCAAGGTTCCCACAAACGCCGTCCTTATTCGTGTTTGCGGATTGATGTTCTCGACGGGAGCCCCCCCAAGTTCCGCATCCGACCTTTGGTTGTCGAACGATTTGAGGGGAAATGGCACGAGATCTCGATCGAACCTTTTGTAATTTAACGAATGAAGTTGCCCTCATGAGCGGGTTTTGCCGCAGCAAACGGCTTAATTCCTCAGCTTGAAACTCTCAAGATTCTCTCTCAAACCCGGAAATCTTCAATAGACTCGCATTGCATTCATTCGATCGCCATAACAGGAAATTATCTGCGTTAATGGGCGTTAATCTGCCTTGCATCTGCGATCGATCTATCAATCAAAGATTAATGCAATACAAGTCTCATCTTTGCACTCAACTTAATTCAGGAAAAAAACTCAATGATTGCTAACTTAACCGCCACCGGCTGGGAAATTATTTACCACCGCGCCCACGCTTTGCTCGCGGCCCAACTTGGCGGACAGTGGAAGCGCTCGAAATCTCCGGTTCGCCTTTACGAAACCATAGCAGCGATTTCGCATCACGACGATTTGGAGAAAGAATGGGAAGAAAATATTTTGACAGAAGCGGGCGCGCCCTTTGATTTTACCTTGCAGACCGAAACTTCACTGCCTAAAATTAAAGCCATGACGCAGAATGCCCTATATCGCGGTAGGTGGGTAGCAATGCTGATTTCTATGCACATGAGCTTTCTCAATGAAGGAAAGCGGGGAGAGTCGAAGGAACTCGACGAGTTTTTGGACGAACAACTGGAAAATCAAAAAAAATGGCGCAAAGAGTTGAAAATTTCCGAGGAAGATGCTAAGGCAGCTTATGCTTTTTTCCAGTGGTGCGATCGGCTATCATTAATTCTTTGCAGCCGCGAGTTACCCGCCGGAGAACGAGCTTTAGAAATTAGTGTCGGCCCGGACGGCAAGCGCTACGATATTTTACAGCACAGCAACGAACTCGTGACTGTAACTCCTTGGCCTTTTGAAGAAGATAAGTTTACGGTGAATGTCGAAGCGTGCCTTTTGGATAAAGTCAAGTTCGACAGCAACAAGGAAATCAAGGAAGCGTTGTACAAAGCTCCCCGCGAAGTCTTAGAGTGGACTTTTGTCAAGTCTTAATTAAACCTCTAGCACAAATACTGCACCGTTCTAGGTTTGTAGCGAGAACTTAAGTCCCAGCGAGTTTTCTGAAAACTGAAGTTCTCACTACAAACCAATTTGATTGTTGCCGATTGACCGGACATAATATTATCAATGAGCAATTACCAATTACCAATTACCAATTACCAATTACCAAACATGAAACGTTCAGCTTGCCTAATTTTTAATCCCGTCGCCGGTAACAGCGACCCCGACCAAGACTTAGCTAGAATTCAGGAACTTTTAGAGCCTTTTATTGACTTAGATATTCGGCTGACAACCCCAGAATTAGACGCAGATCAAATCGCCCGCGAAGCAGTTGCTAGAGGAGTTGAGGCAATTATTGCTTGCGGGGGCGACGGCACATTATCCGCAGTTGCTGGGGCGATTGTCGGCACAAATATTCCTTTAGGAATTATTTCGCGAGGAACTGCTAATGCTTTTGCTAATGCTTTAGACATTCCAAATACAATTGAAACCGCCTGCGCCACTATTTTGGGAGGGTTGACGCGGGTGGTGGATGCGGCGATTTGCAACGGTGAAATGCCGATGGTTTTATTAGCTGGAGTGGGTTTTGAGGCGGAAACTGTCGAATTAGCCGATCGCGAAATGAAGAATCGCTGGGGAATGCTGGCTTACATTTTGTCTGGAATTAAACAGTTAAACAATTTAGAAAGATTTGAAGCGGAAATCGAAACCGAAGATAGAATTATCAGCCTTACTGCTGTGGCGGTGACAGTGGCGAATGCAGCGCCGCCTACTTCCATTTTAGCTCAAGGCCCGGCGGGGATTGTTTTTGATGACGGCTTGCTGGACGTGACGCTGGTGGCACCTGAGAATAAAGCTGGGGCGATCGCAGCTTCTTATCACTTATTGCAAACAGCTTTGAGTGGCAATCCTAGCGATCGCGACGACATCGGTTATTTGCGGGCAAAAAAAATAAAAATTACTACCGATCCGCCTCAGAAAGTAGTTGTAGACGGTGAAATTTTCGGCATGACTCCGATTACTATTGAGTGCATTCCAGGAGGTTTAACTATTTTTGTACCGCGAGTTGAAGAACCGCCAGTCGTGGAAAAACTCACCGGTTTAGCGGACATCGAAATTACAATTAAACCCTTAATTTAAACTTTTTAGCGACACAAATAATCAGAAAGACCGCAGGGGCGGTCTTTTGTTTTTAGGCTTCTAAAATTTGGCGAATCCGACGCTCCAAAAGTTCGAGATCAAGTCCACCTTCATCGCGGCTAATGCGGCGCACGGTGACGTTAACATTGCTCAAATCTGCCAGCAAATCTTGGAGGATTTCTTGTTGCTGCCGAGCTTGAGTTATTTCGCGCGGTTCCTGCACCAAATCGCGAACGATTGTATCTTCAGCGCGGGAAGCAACGATCGGGTCTGCTTCGCCGTCTACGTGTACGAAAGTGCGCCGACCAGGCCCACGTTCATCTTCAATTGGGATTACTGCTGTTACCCGATCGGAGCGTACATATTTACCAAATCCGAGGTGGACTAGCACTGATGATTGTATTTTCATAGATAGCAAGTTTTATTTGTTAGTTATCTATATTCTAACTTTTATAACTATGATATAACAACTAATATTATAGATAATTTTACTACGATATATGTCGGTTGTTTCTCTGTTTTATAGTTGTCAAATTGAGTAAAAAATGCTAACATTTAATATAAGAACTCAACAGTATCATATCCATTTCGGTTGGATCGGAATTATTTAACCACAGAGAGCGCAGAGAACACAGAGAAAGATCGGAGAGATGAATGATTCCGATGTTGACAGGTTTGATATCATTCAATATCTGGGTTAAATCAAATAACTAAATAAAATATGATTCCACAGTCCTCTTGAGAGAACTTTCGCTATGAGACAGGGGTTGAAACCCCTGTCGGACTATCGGAATATGGCAAATCTCGGACTGTCGGTGCGCGACAGTTGGCTAATGCGTTAACATAGAATGAAAGCAATTTGCGATTTTGAGATTCGAGAATGATTCCCACCGATAAACAGGAAAGCCTAAATCATGCTAATTAGTCTCGACTTAGTTATCAGCCTCGTGACGGCCATTCCCTTCGGCATCGTCAAAGACAAGCTTCAGCGCAACGAAGCTGTAATCAAATTATTAAAAAAATTTAACCTCGACCCCGACGCGCCGCCAGCAGATTTTAGCGGAGTTTATGTTTATACTTTAGTAGAATACGGCGCAGGCAAACCCAAACAAATTTTAGAACTGTTTCGCCAAAAAGAAATTGAATCAGCATTTCGCAAAGCTTTCGAGTCCGATAGCCCAGCCATTTTGATTCAAGCAGGCGAATATTATCTGAACGAGTCTGCTTTGGGCAAGGAAATTCGTGATTTAGGCATTGATCCCAGACGGGAATTCATGGCATTTGCAGCCGTGTTTATGGAAGTAGCAAAGCGGACGCGGACGCTGGGAGATGTGATGGTGGGAAATTCGCTCGCCTCTTTGCAAAAACGCCTATGTATGGTAATGGATCGCATCGAACGCCTTCCCACGCTGGAAGGAATTCGCACCGAATTTGCGCGGTTGGAATCTCAAGATTATCCCGCACTTCCGCCCGCCGAATCAACGAAGATTCAAAAGTCTCAAGCTTTTATTTTATCGCAACAAGTTCGAGGTTGGTTTGAGACATTAAGTTATCGGTTTGAGAAATATGAAATTTGGGAAGATAACTATTTTGAATGGATTATCAATGTTCCCGTCAGACGCAATCGGTACGATCGCATTTTAGTGCGCGGTATCGCCGGAGAAGCCGGAATCAAGGATATCTCAGCCCTGCGCGAGTCGGTGGAAAAACAGCGCACCGATGAAGGCTGGTTAGTCACCGCCCGCCGCATCAGTAGCGCCGCGCGGGATGAAGTAAAAAAAGATGAAAATCGCGATTTAGCTTGCTATACTTTCGATGAATTGCTCGACCAAGATGCCGATTTTACCGCTTATCTGGATTGGCTAGAAACTGAAATTACCAGCCGGAAAATTAATACAAAATACGTGCCACTAGCTTGTACAAAAGAAGAAATTGATCCCGATACTCACCGCAAAATAGGAGTGAGTCATTATGGCGAGGGAGATGGCTGGATTGAAGGTTATATTGACCTGTGGTTGGATGACCCCGTAAAAGAACATATTTCAGTTTTAGGAGAATTTGGGACGGGGAAAACTTGGTTTGTGATGCACTATGCTTGGATGGCGCTGCAACGCTACAAAAAAGCTCAAAAGCGCGGTTTGGAACGTCCGCGTTTGCCGTTAGTAATTCCGCTGCGAGATTACGCGAAAGCCGTTAGTGTGGAGTCGCTATTTTCCGAGTTTTTCTTTCGGAAACACGAGATACCTTTGGCGGGTTATTCGGCCTTTGAACAACTGAATCGCATGGGTAAGTTTCTGTTGATTTTCGATGGTTTTGATGAAATGGCCGCTAAGTGCGATCGGCAAGAAACCATTAACAACTTCTGGGAACTAGCAAAAACCGTCGTTCCCGGCGCAAAAGTCATCCTCACTTGCCGTACCGAACACTTTCCTGAAGGCAAGGAAGGACGGGCATTGTTCAATGCAGAACTGCAAGCGTCAACAACCATTTTGACAGGTGAAATTCCCCAATTTGAAGTATTAGAATTAGAGAAATTTAACGACGAGCAAATTGGGCAAGCGCTGTCATTTCAAACAGAAGCCGCGACTGTCGAAAAAGTGATGGGAAACCCGCAGTTATTGGATTTAGCGCGCCGCCCGGTGATGACCGAGTTAATTTTGGAAGCATTGCCGGATATTGAAGCTGGAAAACCAGTCGATATGTCGCGGATATATCTGTATGCGGTGCGGCGGAAGATAGAGAGAGATATCAAAGCTGAACGCACTTTTACTTCCTTAGCAGATAAGCTTTACTTTTTGTGCGAACTGTCTTGGGAAATGCTGTCAACCAACCAAATGAGCCTGAATTATCGCGGTTTTCCCGATCGCATTCGCAGCTTGTTTGGTTCCATCGTGCAAGAGGAAAAAGACTTAGACCACTGGCACTACGACATGATGGGTCAAACGATGCTGATTCGTAATGCCGACGGCGATTATACTCCGGCGCACCGTTCGTTATTAGAGTTTTTTGTCGCTTATAAATTTGCAGCAGAATTGGGAGTTTTAGCGGCAGATTTTACTGAATTAGTTGCGCCGGAACAGTCTTGTTTAGATCCTAATGCAGCGCCTCAATCATACACTTGGTCTAATTATTGTCGATTGCAAGCCCAGAAGAGAAATAATGGTGAGCTTATTGCGCCTTTAAAAGGATTTGCAGCGGAAGATTTAGGACAACTCCGTAATAGTTTCGGACACGCGCCGCTGACAAAAGCAGTGATGGATTTGTTATTACCAATGGTAGGGGCTGTACACTCGTGCCGGCCCTGCCTCGATGTAGGGGCAGCTACGGAGGAATTATTGGAAATTCTGGAAGCAACGCGGGGAAAAACTGAAAGTGAGGTAGGTTATGTGGGAGGGAATGCGGCGACGCTGTTGGTGAAAATCGATCGCACTGCGTTAGAAACAAAAGACCTTTCTCGTGCAGTTATTTTAGGTGCTGATTTTACAAATGCTAATCTGCGCCACGTCAATTTTGCTGAAGCGAATTTGGCTAATTCAGCTTTTACTAAAATCTTCGGCAGTCTTCGGTCAGTAATATTTAGTCCTGATGGCAAACTGTTAGCTACAGGTGATAGTGATGGCGTAGTTGCCTTGTGGGAAGCTAGCAGTGGCAGAGAAATATTGACCTGCAAAGGACATACCAACGTGGTGGAGTCTGTCGCCTTCAGTCCTGACGGGGACATACTCGCTAGCGCGAGTTATGACAAAACAATTAAGTTATGGGATGTCAAGAGTGGTGAATGTTTAAAAGTGTTGCAGGGACATACCGAATCAGTAATGTTTGTCACCTTCAATCCTGATGGAAATATACTTGCTAGTGGGAGTTTCGATCGCACCATAAGGTTATGGGATATCGGCACGGGTGAATGCCTCAAAACTTTGCAAGACCATACTAAAGTTGTATTTTCAGTTGCTTTCCATCCTGCTGGTGAAATGCTTGCTAGTGGCAGCGGTGACAAAACAGTGAGGCTATGGAATGTCGGTACTGGTGAATGCCTCAAAATTTTGCACGGTCATACTCAAAATGTGTTTTCAGTTGCTTTCAATTCTGCTGGTGAGATGCTGGCTAGTGGAAGCGCCGACAAAACAGTGAGGCTGTGGCATATCGGTAGCGGTGAATGTCTCAAAACTTTGGAAGGACATTTGGGTCAAGTACGGTCAGTAGCCTTCAGTCCAAATGGCGAAATACTCGCTAGTGGAAGTTACGATCAAACAGCGAAACTGTGGGATATCCACACTGGAGAATGCTTGAATACTTTGCAAGGGCATAGCAATCAAGTAGGATCAGTTGCCTTCCATCCTGCGGGTGAAATACTTGTTAGCGGTAGTTATGACCAAACGCTGAGGCTGTGGGATGTCAACACTGGTGAATGCTTGAATACGTTACAAGGGCATAGCACTCAAGTAAGGTCCGTAGCCTTTAGTCCAAACGGTGAAATTCTTGCCAGCGGCGATGACGAACAAACAGTCAGGCTGTGGGATGTCAACACTGGTGAATGCCTCCAAATCTTGCAGGGTCATCTCGATCGGGTACATTTAGTTGCCTTCCATCCAAACGGTGAAATACTTGCTAGCGGAAGTTATGACCAAACGCTTAGGCTGTGGGATGTCAAAAGTGGTGAATGCCTCCATACTTTGCCAGAGTGTGGAAAGGAAGTACGATCGATCGCCTTTAGTCCTTCGGGTGAAAGACTTGCCAGTGGTAGTTATGACCAAACGGTGAGGCTGTGGGATGTCAACACTGGTGAATGCCTCAAAACCTGTCAGGGGCATAACAGTTCATTATACTCGGTTGCCTTCAGTCCTTTGGGCGAGATATTTGCCAGTACAGGTTATGACGGAACGCTGAGGCTGTGGGATATCCATACTGGTGAATGCCTCCAAATCTTGCAGGGGCATACCGGTTGGGCACGCGCGATCGCCTTTAGCCAAAACGGTGAAATACTTGCCAGTGGAAGTATCGATCAAACAGTAAGACTATGGGATATCAACAGCGGTGAATGCCTCAATGTTTTTCACGGGCATACTGATTGGATACGTTCAGTTGCCTTTAGTTATTCGGGTGAGTTAGTTGCTAGTGGAAGTGTCGATAAAACGGTAAGATTATGGGATATTCGTACAGGTGAATGTCTAAAATTTTTGCAAGGTCATACCAGTAGAATTAACTCATTTGCCTTCAATTATGATGGTAAATTGATTGCTACTTGCAGTCGCGATGGCATAATTATGATTTGGGAGATTGAGACCGGTGAGTGCCTCAAAATACTCAAAAGTGACAGACCTTATGAAAACATGAATATTACAGGGGTTACTGGTTTAACGGAAGTTGAAAAAGCCACGCTCAAAGCTTTAGGTGCTGTGGAAAATTGATCGTTGCAAAGGCTGTCAGTCCACCAAGTCCGACAGGGGTTTCAACCCTTGCCGGACTGGGGGTTTACCCTTAATCTACATCTACATCATCGCATTCATACGACAATCTAACATAAAAAAAACCAAACTTATCCGATCGCAAATTCACTCAATTTTCGCATAATCGGCGGGTCAAACCCAAGTACAATGTCTTCTTTAGGAACTCCCAACTCAACCAGTTCGTTAGCAATACCCACCTCCGTACCATCCTGCTGAATCCAGATTTTATTGTCCATAATATCCAGGTGCAAAACCGGGCCATAAATTCGCTGCTGATTGCGCCAGCCCACATATACTAATTGATAATGGTCGCGCTCGATATCAAAGATAGTTTGAGCCTGAATTCGCTCATCCCACACCAGACTAGCGTGTTGGGAGAGCAGATTTTGGATGTGCTGCCGATAAAGGTTTACATCTGCCATTGTGCGATTGACTCCTGTTCTATATCATAAACAATTAAATGAATTTGATTTTGTTGAACTAAAGACTGAATAAACCCCATTGTGAAAAAACTATCATAAACATTGGTGGGTACTGCTAGGTATAAAATGCGGTCAGTTTCTTGTTTTTGTAAAGCGGCTCGATAACTAATGAATAGTCCTAAAGCTGTGTAAAATTGGGATATTTTGGATGGGCCAGTAAAGCTTTTGATTTCAACGGCTATTTTCTGTCCATTTTTTTCGGCTGCAACCACCTTTTCGGCACCCAAGTCGATGTAAAGTTCTAAAGTTCCTGCTTGTAAAGTGTATGGATCGTGAGTAATCTGCCATCCATCTTTCTGGAGAGCGTTTTTAACGACTTCGTGAAAGGCATCTTTAGCAGACATAGCTTTACTGACTCGTTGTATTTAGTATCTTGGATAGTTGTTGTATTTTAATTATATACGATTTGCAGTAAATTCCGCTCGAACTTACGCGCGGGTAAACAGAAACCGGGTTTTTTCGATAATACTTCGTTGAGGCCAGCAGATTCGGCCAAAAACCCGGTTTCTAAGATACCCTACTGACTAAATTGTTGAGCGTAATAACGAGCATAGCGATCGCCCTTTTCCAACAATTCTTCGTGCGTGCCAGATTCCATCACTCTACCTTTTTCGAGAACTAATATGCGATCGGCTTTCCGCACAGTAGCCAAGCGGTGTGCGATAATAAACACCGTGCGATCGCGCATCAATCTTTCCAGCGCTTCCTGCACTAAACCTTCAGATTCCGAATCCAGCGCCGATGTCGCTTCATCCAAAATCAAAATTCTGGGAGCGAGCAAAACTGCACGGGCGATCGCAATTCTTTGTTTTTGTCCGCCAGACAAATTTACACCCCTTTCTCCTACCCAAGTTTGATAACCGTCGGGAAACTCAGTAATGAATTGATGGGCGTTAGCAATTTGCGCCGCTTTTTCAACATCTTTTAGCTCATAATAAGATTGACCAAAAGCAATATTTTGAGCAATTGTACCCGAAAATAAAATCGTTTCTTGCGGTACAATTCCGATTTGCCGGCGCAGAGTATTTAAGGTGACATCTTGAATATCAATACCGTCAATTAAAATCTGTCCCGCTTGCGGATCGTAAAATCTGGGTAACAAGTTTACTAAAGTAGTTTTACCCGCACCGGATGCACCAACAAGGGCGATCATTTCTCCCGGAAGTGCCAGTAAACTCATGTTTTGCAAAATTGGAACCCCCCCTTGCCCCCCCTTATCAAGGGGGGGTTGAGGGGGGTAGGCAAAATTAATGTTGCGATATTCGACTTTACCTGTAACGCGGGGAAGTTCGATCGCCCCTGGCTTTTCGACGACTGCGGGTTGAATGGCTAAAAGTTCAAAAATGCGATCGCTAGAAGCTTCTCCCTGCTTGAAATCACCGTAATTTGCAGTTGTAATGGCGATCGGGTCAATTAACAGTGCCACCCCTGCGATATAACTGATAAATTGAGTACCTGTGAGGTTTCCTTGAGCAATTTGCCAACCTCCTAGGAAAAACAGCAAAATCACGCTCATCGCTTCCAGAAAGCCAACTACAACGAACTGAAGCGCTTTTATGCGTTCCGACAAATACTTAGCACGGCGGTTTTGTTCAGATTCTTCTGCAAAGCGGGCAATTTCGTAATCTTCAGCCACAAATGCTTTGATTAAACGAATGCCGCTAAATACTTCTGTCAGCAAAGCGGATAAATCAGAAATGCGATTTTGACTTTGCCGCGAGTAACTTAGCAGTTTTTCGCCAAACCAACCAATTAAAATAGCCATCAACGGTGCGATAATTAATGCACCTAAAGTTAATTGCCAGTTGAGATAAATCATATATCCCAGGACGGCAATTAGCTGCAAAACACAAGGAATAAACTGATGAAAAAATTTATTTACGACTTCGCCAATGCGGTCAATATCTTCGGTGAGGCGGTAGGATAAATCTCCGGTTTTGGCAGTTTCAAAGTAGCCGAGATTGAGGTTTTGCAGGTGTGCGTAAACTTTTTTACGGATTTCTAAAGCAATAGTCAAAGCTGCTTTTGCCATCAGCGTATCTTGACCGTACTGGGCCGTACCGCGAATCAGAAATATAATGGCGCTGAGTGCAGCAATTTGACCGAATCCTTGTAAATCTCCTTTTCCTATAAATTTTGCTGTTTCGCCAACCAGCCACGCGATTATCGGCCAAAATATGGTAAATACTACGGTACAAGCTAATGCTTTACCGATGGTTTGTTTTTGGGGACGGAGGTAAGGTAAAATTTGCCAGTATGTCGATCGAGTTTTCAAGATATTTTGCCCTCGCAAATTCTGTTTTTAGAGATATCTGAGCCAGAATATAATATCAGCGATCGGGCAAATCGCCACAATCAATCTAGAGCATCTGCATAAGTCGCCTGCACCTTAGCCCCTGCGACAACTGCGCCCCGAAAGGTAGCGGACTCTCCGGGTGCAATAGTAGCTGGTTGAGCGTCAATAAATCCGTTATCAATTAAATTACCCGACTCGTCCAAAACTTCATAATTGACTTTGACATTTTTGATGATTTTGCAGCCTTGATTCAAAACTTTACCGCTGAAAAAGTTGCCGTCATAATTTGCCTGTGCAATTGAAAGTTTTGCCGCAATGTTGGCACCGGCAATGCAAGTTTGAGAAGTTTCCGAATTGGGTTGTTTTTCGCACAACTTGCCTAGGTCTACTATTCTACCATCGGGAGTTTTTAGGTAGCAAAACGGCTCGTCAATTTGAGAGTTTTGGGCCATGATATCTGTAGAGTATGCAATCAAAGGGCGAGCCGATATCGGTGAAATTAGCAAACTTGATAAAGCTACGGTTAAATGTAAAATTTTCATATTTATTCGGGATTTTCTGAGATTAATTATACAAGATAATTCAAGACGATTCACTTAAGACCGATCCCCCCTAACCCAATACGGTTCACTTAAGACAGATCCCCCCTAACCCCCCTTGAAAAAGGGGGGGACAAGAATGCTCTCAAAGTCCCCCTTGCTTTCGGGGGATTTAGGGGGATCTCCGGCGCATAAATAGTGTTAAGTAAACCGTATTGCCCCTAACCCCCTTAAAAAGGGTGGGACAAAAGTCAGCGTCAAAGTCCCCCTTGCTTTCGGGGGATTTAGGGGGATCTAGACTTCGATTAAAACCAGTGTCTGCAATTACTGGATTATCTAATACTCGGATTCCTATTTCTAAGATTCCGAGATCCGGGAACTTTTCGACTCGGACGGCGCTGGTTCAAACTGCTCGCACTGCGAGTATTCAAAGCATCTACAGAACTTGTCAAACCCAAATCTTGTAAAATTTCAAAAGCCGCCCTTTGTCCGGTTTCGCAACCGCCTTCCATATAACCTTGATTTTCCAGCGAAGTGTGTTCTCCGGCAAAATATAAGTTCCCAACTCGTTCGCCTTCAACGCCGTACATTTGCGTCCACTGCCCGACTAAATAGCAGGAATAAGAACCTTTAGAAAAGCGTTCTCCCGGCCAATAAGCTCGTACAGCTTTACCCGATCGCAAATTTCTCACTCCGGGAAAAACTCTTTCAAATTGGTTCAAAAATCTTTGTGCTTGGTCTTCTGGAGTTCCCGCACCGATCGCCAAACCCTGCTTTCCTCCTGTAAAATTAGTAACTAAACCGTTACCAGTAGGAGCAAAAGGCGTAGATTCCCAGCTATTTTGGAATCCTAAATCGGTATAAACAGAAGCAGTCGATTGATAAGTTTCTCGCCAAATGCGGCTGCGGTAGCCGGTAATTAACTTAGAATTGGTACCGTAGCCTAATTGCTCGATCGCCCTGCGCTTCGGTTGTGGCAAAGGTACGTTAATTTTAACATCTCGCAGAGTGCTAAACGGCAAAGTTAACAAAACTCGCTCGTAAGTGCGCTCGAAGGCGCTTTGTCCCGATCGCAAATTTACCCGATAGCGGCCATCCGGCAAAAGAGTAATCGCTTCCAAAACCGTCCCCGCCTCGATCGAACCAGACAATTGACCCGCCAAACGGTTGATAATTTGACTATTACCGCCGTCAATTTGATAGCGCTGGTCGCTGTTGCCGAACAATTCCAAACTGTCAGCTTCAGCACCGATTAAAAACAGCAGATTTAACGCCGACTGTTCTTCGGCATCTCTGCCGTATTCCGTTATGTAAGCAATGCGGAGCAACTGCCGGACAATCGTGCTAGTATCAGCTCCATCGAGATATTGAGCGATCGAAAGATTGTCCAATCTTTCCGCAGATTCCGTAAAATCAAGATAGCTAAATTCATCTCCGACTGCTTCCAAATCAGCACTAATTTTAGTGGATAGCGGCGCAAAATCTGCGATTAATTGTTCGAGAGAAAAGCGTCGCCCATCAAAGAAAAAAGTATCCTTCACCAATCCCTGCTGCACTTGGATGACATCGATCGCCCGCAAACCCAATTCCGTCGCCAGCGAGATTAAAGTAGTATGACCGGTGTCAATAAATTCTCCCCCCAACTCCGCCGAAATAAGCGTTCCAGCCACCTTGGAACCCGTGCGAATCCTCCCCCCCACGCGGTTAGTTGCCTCAATAATATCGGCACGCACGCCCGCTTGACGCAAGCGATAAGCCGCCGTCAAACCCGCAATTCCCGCACCCACAACCAAAATGGGCGATCGTCCACCTTGTTGAGCAAAAGCTCCCTCCCGGGTAAAAGTCGCAGCAGCTACAGCCCCCGCAGCAGCTAAACCCCCGTGCAGCAACTGGCGCCGAGATATGGGAAAATTAGAACTGCGCTCCGTCAGCATCCCCAGCAGTTCATCAGCCGGAATGCCCGTTTCCCGAGACTTTTGGGCAATACTCGCAGCGCGGCGCAGCATTGCCATCAGTGCAGATTTAGCCATAATTGAGCCACCCTCACAAAACTTCGGTGTAAACTGGATTGTCGATCGAATTTGATTATGCACTTTCCAGACTAAAGTACAAAGAGATTTTTTTGAATAATGCTAACCCTCAGAACACTGTTCGACAGCAAATTTTATCTCGAAAGCAACCCCGATGTCGCCGTAGCAGTTGCCAGAGGCACGGTATCGAGCCCCTTCGATCACTACCGAAAAATTGGCAAATTTGAAAATCGCGACCCGAATTCCCTGTTCGACGCCAGCTATTATTTAGAAACCAATACAGATGTAGCGGTATCAGCCAAACTCAATGGCTTTTCAGCAGCCGATCACTTTATTAGATTCGGTCAATTTGAAGTTCGCAACCCCAACCCATTCTTCGATGTTAATTTTTATCTAACAAGCAACCCCGACATTCAGACAGCAGTCCAAACAAATCAATTTACCCCATTTGAACACTACTTCAAAGCCGGTCAATTAGAAAACCGCAAATCCAGCGTTTTCTTCGATCCCAGCTTTTATCTAGAAAAATATCCGCTGGTAGCAACAGCAGTCAATAGCGGCGCAGTTAAAAGTGCGATCGACCACTACATTCAATTCGGCCAACAAGAAGGACTGTTGAGCACTCTCCCCGATCCCGCCGACAACTTGAACGCAGCACAAAACCTAGAAATTCTTGGAGAAATTCAAACTGCGAGCGATTTTGTGGGCGCTTCTGAACCAGCCGACATTTACAGTTTCATCCTCAATACTCCCAGCCTTTTCAGTGTAACTGTTGACGGTTTGAGTGCAGATGTTGATGTAGAATTAATTCAAGATCTCAACGGCAACGGCGCAGTTGGATTAGACGATATTATTGCTTCGTCTAACAATTTAGGCACGGCTTCAGAAACAATTGTCAGCAATGGAGCTTTGCCTGCGGGGACTTATTTCGTCCGCGTTTCTCAATTTCAAGGCGATACAAATTATGACTTGAGATTGCTGTCCGCTCCCTCAGTAATACCGCCCCAAACTTAAAATCGAATTAATATATAGCAAGCCTAAATCAGTCAAACAAACACACACTTCTCCTCTCTTCTCCTCTCTTCCTTCGCGGTCTAGCGCTTACGCGCGGCTTCGCTGTTCGTAAAAAAACATCTGGTTCACAAATGATTTAGACTTGCTATAAAACTGGCTGCAAAAAGGGCGAGTGGCAATTTGCCCAGGTTTCACTTATTAGTTGCTGGCCCGCCGGGAGAGGGCAAAGATTGAACAGGTGTCGGAGGCCAATTAGAGCGACTTCTGGTGAGAGTAGTAGACACCAAAGCATAGCCCAAAACAGCAGGAAGCACGATCGCACTCAGAAACACGATCGCCGCCGCCCAACTCATCGCATTCGAGATCGGGCCGTAATGAGTGCGGTAAGGGTCAAAGGTTGGTAAATTAGGCATCGGGGCATCCCGCAGCGCGATCGGACGTTTGAAGCGCACCCGCCTGTCGTCGAGCTTTTCGAGCAAAATCCAGCCAACTTCCGCCTCTTCCCGACACAGCTTGTTAAAAATCGCAGGATTGCGGAACAAATCGTTGCTAGCCCGGACAATCTTGTACTCCCAAACCGTCAAATCAACAGGATTGGGATCGGATTTGGGATTGCCCTTGGATCGCGCATTTTCAGGCGCATTAAAATTATCTTCTTGAGATTCGTACCGAGTCAAAACTTCCTCCTCCTCATCGCATTTTTGCCCCGCATCCAATTGCTCGTGGTTCACCAAAAGACCCACAAGCGCAGCCTCCAAGCCGAGACTGCCAATCATCAAACTCCAAATCAGAATTTCAACCATAAAAGTTAAAAATTAAAAACTCAAAAGACTCGCTTTTAACTTTCAATCTTTAATTTTTAAATAGCCTTCTACCACACAATCTGCACCCACTGTGCGCCAAGAAACCCGCTCTAAAGTCAAAGCCTCAGTCATTGCCGAAAACCCCAAATCTCCCACAGGAGTTGGAGCATCTTGACCCCCGACAATTTTAGGAGCAATAAAAGCCATAATTTTTTGAACTGCACCCTCAGTAATTGCCTGAGCCGCCAAAGTGCCACCGCACTCCCACAGTACAGAAAGAAAAGATCGATCGTACAAATAAGCCATAACATTAGTCGGTGTCAGCGGCGAGAGCTCCACAACCTCCACCCCTTTGGCGATCAAAAATTCCTGAAATTCCGGGTTAACCCCAGGCTCAGTCAGCACCAAAGTAGCCGCCACAGAGGTTTCCCACAACCAAGCCGACTTCGGCAAATCCAGAGTGCGGCTCATCACCACCCGCAGGGGATTATTCCTATCAGGCTGGTGGCTCGTCAGTAGGGGATTGTCCAGACGCACCGTATTTCCCCCAACAATCACAGCATCGCAGCCGACGCGCACCCGGTGTACCTCACTCCGAGCCTCCTCGCCTGTCACCCAAGCGCTGTGGCCGCTAGTGGTAGCAATTTTACCGTCCAAAGTCATTGCATATTTCAAAATTCCAAAAGGCCGGCGGTACAAAATTCGGTGTACGAAAGCCTCGTTGAGTTTTTGGCAAGCTTCCCCTTCCACTCCCGCCACCACTTCAATGCCAGCCTCTCGCAACCGGGCTAGCCCAGTTCCAGCTACCAAAGGATTCGGATCGACCATGCCAGCCACTACTTTTGCCACCTTGGCCTTAACTAAAGCTTCCGAACACGGAGGAGTCCGGCCGTAGTGGTTGCAGGGTTCCAGGTTCACGTAGACAGTCGCTCCTTCGGCGAGTTCCCCCGCTTCCCGGAGCGCAAAAACTTCGGCGTGAGGTTGACCGGCACCGGGATGAAACCCTTCGCCGACAATCTTGCCGTCTCGGACAATTACAGAACCGACAAGGGGGTTGGGTGCGGTTTTGCCGAGAGCACGGCGGGCCAATTCTATGCAGCGGCGCATCATGGCTCGATCGAACTCTTGAACTTGGCTGTTGTCCAGTTGTTTGGTAGATTGCTGCTGTCGATTAGCTGAATTGGCGATCGCTTGAGCGTCCGCCGAAAAAGTTTCCATAAGATTTTGCTATGATATCTATCCCTGAGTGTACTGACTTTGATGCTAATTTTGGCTGCGAACCGACGATCAATTGCTGCTGAGGCACACTGTACGTTACCAAGAGTAAGCGGGCAATTTAGGGCGATCGACCCCCGCAGACCCGATCGCATAGCTTTAAGATTAAGAAACAATAGCAGGTGCTTGAGAAAAGAATGAGTCAGGACATGAAGCGGGAATTTGCCAGCCGCGACGAATTAATAGCCTACATAAGCCAACAGTTCCCCGAAGCCGCCGCCCAGGATAGCAACGTACCCGCAACTCTAGGCGGGCGCAAAGCAGCCGAGACAGCGCTGCAACAAATTGACCCCGGCAACTACGCCTCAACCCGCAATTTCCTCAACGGTGCGGTAACGCGCTTGTCGCCCTATTTGCGCTACGGCGTTTTGAGTCTTGCCGAAGTCCGGGATGCCGTGCTGGAGAAGGTGCGGCATCCAGAAGATGCTGTGAAACTTGTCAATGAGTTGGGTTGGCGGGATTATTGGCAGCGACTGTACGCCGAATTGGGCAACGGGATTTGGCAAGACCGGGAACCCTACAAAACTGGTTACACTGCTAAAGATTACAGCGAAACTCTCCCGCAGGATGTCGTCGAGGGATCGACTGGTTTGGTTTGCATCGACAGTTTCAGCCGCGAGTTGCGAGACACTGGTTATTTGCACAATCACCAGCGGATGTGGACTGCCGCTTATCTCGTACACTGGCGCCGCGTGCGTTGGCAAGCCGGAGCTCGCTGGTTTTTGCAACATTTGTTAGATGGAGATCCGGCAAGTAATAATCTTTCTTGGCAGTGGGTAGCAAGCACTTTTAGTCACAAACCTTATTTTTTTAATCGCGAAAATTTGGAGCGTTACACTAAGGCGGTTTATTGTCGTGATTGTCCTCTGTATGGGCAATGCGATTTTGAGGGAACTTACGAATATTTGGAAGGGAAGTTGTTTCCTAATGGAGAAAAGGTCGATCGCAGCGGCGGTTCTAAAAGTTGGGAACGCCCTAAAAAAGGTCGCAGAAATTAAAAAGTTATTGGTTGACTGTTGACTGTTGTCATTAGCGGGACTTAGACAGAATTTAGCGTAAAAACAGGCTCAAACCCCTTCTCCCATGGGATTTGAGGTCTATTTGTGTTTTTTCTTGCTAAGACTGGGTTTGAGCCTCATCTACCCCATTCAAGCTAAAACCGTTTCCCACAAAGAAATACAGGTCGATTTAAGACCAAAATTTGTCTAAGTCCCGCTAACCGTGTCGAAGCAGGCTCAATAAATCGAAAATGGGTTTAGGATCGCACCTTTAATCCCATTTCATAACCCCATCTGACTCGCCATACTCATTCTAAATGCCGTAAGCGATTGAGCAGTGATCACCCATTAAAGTATCTACGAGGCAAGGGACAATCGCACTTGATCCTGGAAATGCTGGGTTCATTCCTTAACCCAAACTACAGAGAATCTGCGATAACATTGCTGCTCACCAGGACATCACAACCCAAAGATGCCCTCTCGCTACACCCCTATCGAAAGATTGAGGGCTAACGTTACCTATCACCCGCCACAGATCACCTTTGCATCATAACCGATCAACTCTCAGCGGTCGGTATGCGTGGGTCTTGTTAGCTTGTGTGTTGCTTATAGCTACTATCTGCAATGGCGAATTTCCCTTGTCATACACTCCGCGCTTAAATTTAATAAGGTTGATTTCTCTGGATATTGTCCAGCAATTCTGCTTTTAAATCAGCAATTTTCCTTACATTAAAATCTTTGAGTCTTGAAATATGAAACACTCGTTGAATAGACATAATTTTTCGCGTATAATAGTTAATGTTTCTATCTAAAAGCTTTTGACGTAATATAATCAAGGCCTCTAACTTCTCTAGAATATCCAAAGCACACTGTGGATCTATTTCCTTTAAAACAATGGGATAGCATAATCCTTTTCCCATATGAACAAAAATAAGCCCATCCTTCAGCAACCATTCGTCATTACCAAACATCCGAATTCTAATTGTAATTTGCTGCTCATCGGAATCCCAGTCAATCCAATGACAAGAGACTGCTTGAACTTGACAATCATCTATAAGGACTCCTTTTAAGCCAGAAAGAGCATCTAATATAGGCTTCAATATATTATCTATATCAGGCGATGAGTCAGATTCATAACGCTTTTGCTCATGAATTTGCCACTCTATATCAATTTGGACATCTCCAACCAGGATAAAGCTGAAGTTGCTAGTGATATTTTGAATTTCAGAAGTAACAACATTTTTCTTATCTCGGTCAGCTTGCAAGGAAACAGGTTCGATAGGAAGACACAGAACTATGTGACCTCCTTCAAGAAAATCTCTGTTTTTATCCCATTCCGAGTGTGACATCAATATTTACAGTGCCTTCAAATCACTTAACCATAGTATTTGGAATTGCCAAAATTAATACAAAACTTAATATAAATTAACAAGAGATGGTATTAAATAAAGCTACCTTACAAAAAACTTAAGCACAGCTAACACCTTATGGTACGGAATTTGGTCTGGGTAATACCTAAATCGGGCTATTATCGAGAAGTTTTATCCACGATATCCCTGTCGCAAGAGATTATCGAGAAAAATCCGTATATTTTCAACTCGATCACCTGACTGCTTACTATGCTGTATGACGAGATCGATGGAAGTAAAGTTTTTGTACCTGAAAAATGCTAAGGGGACTTAAACAAATTTTGGGATTAAATCGACCTGTATTTCTTTGTGGGAAAGGGTTTTAGCTTGAATGGGATGTATGAGGCTCAAACCCAGTCGTAGCAAGAAAAAACACAAATGCTCAAATCCCCTTGGAGAAGGGGTTGGAGCCTGTTTTTACGCTAAATTCTGTCTAAGTCCCGTTAGTTACCAATTCGCAATTACTAATTTATGAACAATCCGATTATTTGGCTGCACGGTGACTGTTTGAGTCCTGAAGGCCCCGCTTTTCAAGCGCACCCAGAGGCACCGGCCATCTGGGTTTGGGATGATGCGCTCATTGATGAATGGCAGTTGAGTCTCAAACGAATGGTGTTTATTTACGAATGTTTGCTGGAGTTGCCGGTAGTTATTCGGCGGGGCGATGTGGCTGCCGAAGTTATCGCTTTTGCGATCGAATCCGGCGCGAATCAAGTGGTGACGGCGGAAAGTCCCAGTCCTCGGTTTCAGGATATTTGCCGGGAAATTAGGCGATCGCACCCCGTAGAAGTTTTGCCACCCGAACCCTTTGTCCGCTACGATGGTTACATTGATTTAAAGCGTTTTTCCCGCTACTGGCGCGTCGCTGAAAAATATGTTTTCTAATTGGTAACTATAAATTGGTAACTAGAAATTGGTAACTAGAAATTGGGAATTGGGAATTGGTGTTAAATCCATTAAATCCTGTACACTGCTCGTTGCCGAACTTCAACTCCCCTTCAAACGCTCCAATAGCCATTGAAATCTCGATTCAGCCAAATCGGGATTTTCGACATTTTCCGGGATAGAACCCTCGTCGTCGGGTTCTTGATATATTAAACCATCACTATCATCGCCGAAGCGTTTGACTGTACCCCGCAGTCTCGACGACAGAAATTTGGTAATCGCCCGATAAAACCGCAGGGAAAAAAGCACGTCTTGCTCGAGTTTTTCAGTTAGCAGCCGCCGGGGAATTGACAGGATGAGGCACTCTTCAATTGCCGTGACGCTAGCAGAAGGAAGCCTCCCGTCTACAAAAGACATTTCGCCCAAAACTTCGCCGGAAATAATTTTTCCAATTTCTTTTTCGCCCAAAGATGATACAGCAACGCTCAAAGTTCCCTCCAGAACTATGTACAGGGCGTCTAAGGGCTTACCTTCGGTGATCAGAGTTGTGCCGGGGAGGACTTGGGTGCGGGTGCTGTTGGCGAGCATCCAATCGATGTCGCGATCGCTCAATTCGCCTAATATGACTAGAACTTTGCTCATAAAGTCAGGTTGAGATGAGATAATTTGTATTTTTTTTACTTGTTTAGTTGCGTGCTGTTGTTAGATGGTCAGACCCTGAGCGAAAGCGAAGGCTAAACTTTACAAATAGAACACTAAATTTTACACAATTTTCATAATATTCAGTAATTTTGACACGATCGAGCCACAAATATTTCTCGGATCGGTGGTATTATTCTACATTAATTGTCATGGACTGTGCAGCAGCCGATCGCGTTGTATTAACTGCACTTGCTGTGGATGGCCATGCTGCCAAAACTGTTTTGAAAGCTTGTTGTCTCTTGGTTTCGAGCTGGTGCGCCCTCAAAAACCGGGTTTTTCCGGCGTGGCGGAGAGTGCAGCGCCCCCAAGTACAGTATTGTAGAATGCAAGCCAGACGCACGATCGACCCCTCAATTAAACAGGATTAAGGGTGAAATCATCCCTAGGATTGATTTTTAGCCGATCGCTCTGTAAATTAAAATTAGCTTCTAAACCCACCGTCCGTTCTTGCATCTAATCAGCTTGAGAGTTGACTATTCAACGGTAAAATGGCAATCTAGGAACAACACAACTCATATTTGTGTCTTTTTTCAGCAAAGCTCTCGACGGTCGCCCTCAAACACTTACACTTTTAACACACCCTTCAGTGAGGAGTTTCTATGAATAGTCTATTTTCCAAGTCTACTTTTGCGTTAATAAATCTTGCAGCTTTAGCTGTTTGTTGCAGTACCATGTCAGCGAAAGCTGAAACTGGCAACTTGCCCGATGTCGCTACAACTGCAACAATCGCAGCTCAAAATATTGACCAAATTTCTGAGCCTGCGGCAACTTCAGCAGTTAAACCCGACGCAGAAACAACGGCTAGTAATAAAAAAATTGATTCGATCAGTTGGAGCGAACTAGCAGAAGCGGCAGAGCCAGTCGCCTCTGAACCTACTGCCAATTTGCAAGTATCTATTGCTGCACCAGAAAAATCGGAAGCAGCAACATCGGAAATTGCTGAGACAGAAACAGCGCCAAATACCTCCACTGCTGCTGAGACTGAAAATTCGGAAGAAACCGCTAAAATTGCTGATAATGGTGTCAAAGAGCAGTCAACAGTCGAGACTGCAAAAAAGAGCGATCGACCTACCTCAATTGTTGCCGAGAGCAATAATCTTGAAGTAACAGCAACGAAGGAAGAAAAAGAAGTCAAAACAGCACAAGAATTGTTGAGCAATCCTGTCAGCACTTCCGCCTCAGCTTTGACAAACCAACCGAAAGTTGCTGAAAAACCCGCAACTGTCTCGGAACCGACTCAAAAAGTGGCTCAAGGAACTCAAATCCGACCAGGCCGAGCTACTCGTTCTGGGCCCAGCTACATCGGCATTGGTGGCAATCTAGGTTTTGGCGGAGATTCAGCCTTAGGCGACGGTTCATTTGCGATTATTAGCAAAATCGGTTTGACGAACAATTTCTCGGTGAGACCGACTGTTTTGTTCCGCGACAACTTAGCTTTTCTAATTCCCGTTACCTACGATTTTGTATCTCAAGAGACCGTCGAAGTCAGCGAGGATTTTGTGATTACTGCTGCTCCTTATGCAGGTGCTGGCGTGCTAATTTCTACCGGCGATGACGGTAATTTTGGCTTCCTGATTTCGGGGGGTGTAGATGTGCCGCTGTCGAGAAATTTTACAGCAACAGCGGGACTGAATATTGGTTTTGTTGACGGAGCTGAAGTGGGATTGTTAGTCGGTGTCGGCTATACGTTCCCGAATATTGCCCGGTAGTGTTGCTGTTTGAGCAAACGCAGGACAAATAAATAGGCGCGGGGTTGGCTGTAGGAATACAGTCAACCCTTTTTGATGGTAGAAAATCTGCCAATTCGATCGATCTAGGGTACGCCACAAGCAGAGAGGGGCAAGATTGATTTTTGTGAAAGATATAATGATGGTTGGATCGATTTTATATCTTGTACCATTTTCAATAAGCTTTTTATGGACGGGCTCTCCTGCCCATCCCACAATTAAATTCACTGTTTGTGGAACAGGCCGGACAGCCTGTTCTTGAAAATGGTGCAAGATATGAGATCGATCGCGCTTTCTCACCAATCACCCCAAAAAAACCGTGACCAAAACAGAAATCTTAGCCGCACTCAAAAATCTGACAGCAGAAGAACGCCTAGAAATCATCGAAACAGCCTCGCGGATGATGCGCGACGACATAGAACAAAAAGCCCAGCGCAAAGCCGAGAGAAAGCTGAAACTCAGAGCCGCCGCAGAAGCAGCAGTCCCAGATTATATGCCGGGAGGTGCTTTACATGATTTGTGGTCGCCTGAGAGCGAACCATATTTTGAATCCGAAGAAGAATACCTTAAGGCAGGGGTAAAAACCAATGCGTAAAGGCGAAATTTGGCTGGTTGCACTCGATCCTACTGTGGGCGCTGAAATAGGCAAAACCCGTCCCGTAGTTATTGTCAGCGATGAGACGGTGGGAATTTTGTTGCTGGAAGTTATTGTTCCCATCACTGACTGGAAAGAGCGATATACACCGAGAAATTGGATGGTTCGACTAGAACCCAGTGGCGAAAATGGCTTGAGTAAAGTCTCAGCCGCCGATTGTTTTCAAGTCCGTTCCATTTCCCAACAAAGGTTTGTCCGACAACTCGGAACCCTTTCCGAGACAATTATGGAAGAAATTGCAGAATCACTGACAATTGTTCTGGATCTGGATTGAATAACTAGGCAACAACGTACAAATAGTGTTATTTATAGATAGATTGTATGGCGCGATGGCCTTAAATGATTCCTATACAACTTACACTCAAAAATTTTCTCAGCTATCGCGAAGCTGCTTTAGACTTTCGCGGCCTGCACACCGCTTGCATTTGCGGGCCTAACGGTGCTGGCAAATCCTCTCTGCTAGAGGCGATCGCCTGGTCGCTTTGGGGCTGTTGTCGCAGCGATACAGAAGACGATATCATTCATATCGGCGAAACTGACGTGCGCGTTGATTTCACTTTTTCCACCGGCGGCCAAATCTACCGGGTGATTCGCAACCGCAGGCGCGGACAATCGGGAAGTTTAGAATTTCAAGTTAGCTTGAATGCTGCTGAAACTCAGGATCAACTCTGTTTTCGCACCCTCACCGACAAGGGGCTGAGAAATACTCAGCAGAAAATTCTCGAACATATCAAATTAGATTACGATACTTTTATTAACTCGGCGTATTTGCGGCAGGGGCGTGCTGATGAGTTTATGCTCAAAAAGCCGATCGAACGCAAACAAGTTTTAGCCAACCTGCTCAAACTCGACTCCTACGATACTTTATCCGAACAAGCCAAGGATACGTCCAAACAATTTAAAGCTCAAGTCGAAGTGCTCAAACAGAGTTTGCAAACCGTACAAGAGCAACTGCAACAAAAAGAGGCAATCTGCGACGAACAAATTCAATTGCAGCAAGCAACCGATTTGCTTCAGCAGCAGCAGCAAGCCGACACAACCGAGTTACAGCAACTGCAACTCCAGCACCACAACCGTCAAACTTGGCAAAAACTCCTCGTCGGCCACCAGCAACAGCACTACAATATTTCTCAAGAATGCCGCCGCCTGCAGCAAGAACTCGCTGCAGCAAAACAGCAGCAAAATGATCTACAAGCCCTCCTAGGACAAGAAAAGGAAATAACAGCAGGCATCGCGTATTTCCAGAGCTTGCAAGCCACAGAAGAAACACTGGCTGGCAAATTCAAAGCTAACCAACAAGCCCAAAATCAGCGTCAGCAATTGCAAGAACAGCAGCGGCAAGAACTGAGCTTTTTGCAAAGCAAAATTCAGCAGTTGCAAGCTCAGTTAGAGGTTTTAGAACAGGATGAAAAAGAGGTTCTAGGTGTTCTCAAACAGCAGCCGGAGGTTGACAAAGGACTCGCACAGTTGCAAGCAGTTCGATCGCGCATCAACGAACTCGACCAACTGCAATTGCAAGTTTCGCCCCTGCTACAACAGCAGCAGCAAAAGCAACAAAAGCTCGATCGCGCCCGCGCCGGTTTAACAGCCCGCTTAGAGGAAATCAACCGACAGGTGCAAGTTCAGCAGCAGCAGCGACAGCCGCAATTGCAGCAAGAAATCTCCGCCATCGCCAATCAAATTTTGCAGTTGGAAAACAAGCGAGTTTATCAAGAACGAGTCCGCGAGAAAGGCCAGGAAAGGCACAGTTTTCTGGAAAACCTGCAAGCCAAAAGCCGCGACTATCAAACCAGACTCGCCGAAATAGACCAAAAACTGCAACTGCTACGGAAAAATGAAGGAGAAACCAGCGCAGGCGAAGCTAAAGTCTCGAATTTTGAGGAAAACGAGCAATCGAATTCGCGTTTAATGGTGCGGGATGCAAATTTTGGCAATTGTCCTTTGTGCGATCGACCTTTAGACGAACACTACTGGAATTTGGTAGTCACAAAACACCACTCCCAACAGCAAGAAATTTGGAACCAACTGTGGGTTGTGCGCGAACAGTTGGCCGTTTCCGAGCGCGAAATTCAAGTCCTCAGACATGAATACCGCGAACTAGAACAGGAATTAGCGCCCTATCAAGAATTGCGGGAACGCCGCAGCCATTTGCAAGCACAATTGGACGGCCTGGGCCAAGAGGAAAACAGGCTGCAAAGTATGCGTCAAGATGCGGATGAAATAGAGCGGTTACTCAGTACCGGCGAGTATGCAGCCGATGATTTGGGCGAACTTCAGCAAGTCGAACAGCAACTGCAACAGCTTAATTATAGCGATCGCAGTCACTCCCTCGCCCGCAGCGATGAAAAGCGCTTGCGGTGGGCGGAAATTAAGCAAGCTCAAATCAAAGATGCTCAGCAGAAACTGAATAAAATTAATGCCCGCCGCCCGGATTTGCAAACTCAATTAGCCGCCGTACAACAACAGTTAGAACAGCAAAAAAATAGCTCGGAAATTCAGCAACAAATTCTGTCTTTAGATAGATACATTGCGGAAGTTGGCTATAATTTGGAACAGCACGAACACGTCCGCAGCGAAATGCGTAAAACGCAGTTTTGGATCGCCCGCGCCGAAAAATTGCGATCGGCAACTGTGCAGTACCCGCAAGTGCAGCAGCGGGTTAATGAAATTGCTAATTCCATCGCCGTGCGCGATCAAGATTTGCAAGCTGTCAGCGCTCAAACTTCCGCGATGAATCAGCAGTTACAAGAACATCCCGATCCAACTGTTCGCATCAGCGCCGTAGAACAGCAAATAAGCCGCCGCCGCCAGCAGCTAGACCAACATTTGGGAAGTCTCGGACGCCTCCAGCAGCAGCAGCAAAATCTGGAAAATTTGCAAGTTCAGCTAGTAGCTCAAAAAGAGCAAATGCAAGTTGCTAAACGCCAATACCGAGTTTATCAAGAGTTGGGTCAAGCCTTTGGCAAAAACGGCATTCAAGCTTTAATGATTGAAAATGTTTTGCCTCAACTAGAAGCGGAAACTAATCATGTTTTGTCGAGATTGAGCGCGAATCAGTTGCACGTTCAATTTATTACTCAGCGGGCGGCTGCTGCTAAAAAATCAACTAAGTTGATTGATACTTTAGACATTTTAATTGCTGATGCTCGCGGGACTCGCCCCTATGAAACTTACTCTGGCGGTGAAGCTTTTCGGATTAATTTTGCGATTCGGCTGGCGCTGGCGAGATTGTTGTCTCAGCGGGCTGGTACGGCTTTGCAAATGTTGATTATTGATGAGGGATTTGGGACTCAAGATGCGGAAGGGTGCGATCGGCTGATTGCTGCAATTAATGCGATCGCTCCTGATTTCGCCTGTATCCTCACCGTCACCCACATGGCGCAGCTCAAAGAAGTTTTTCAAGCCAGGATTGAAGTAAGCAAAACTGCTCAGGGTTCTTGCATTAACTTGTCGGTTTAGATATGGTTATACCATTTTCAATTTTTGATTTTCGATTCAAGATCGGACGTACGGTTGAAACCGCGTCTTGTCAAACAAAACCCGGATGGTGCGCGGGTTGAAGATAAGACTGTTTATTCGCCGGAGATCCCCCTAAATCCCCCTTAAGAAGGGGGACTTTGACAGCACTCTTGTCCCCCCTTCTTAAGGGGGGTTAGGGGGGATCTCCGGGCTTAACTGAACCGTATTGTTGTATGCCCGCTCTTCCATTAGCCCGCTCTTCATTTCCCCGTCGGCTTTTTGGGGCTGCTGAGTTTGTTAGGTTAAACTAAAAATAAGACTATAAAATAAGAATACCTCAACTTATTTAAAATTTTTTATAGTTCAGTCCACTCCTTGGGAGTTTGGGTATTGCCACTTATGATAACAGACTCTTTCAACCTGTCTCTCCTAGAGCGGGCGATCGCAGCTTCGAGCAACAGCATCCTAATTGCAGATGCTCGCACGCCTGACACACCTATTATCTACTGCAATCCTGCTTTTGAGAAACTGACCGGTTACAGTGCCGAAGAAGTTATTGGACGCAACTGCAGATTTTTGCAGGGTGCCGATACCGATCGCGCCGAATTAGACAAACTCCGCAGCAGCTTGCGATCGGGAACGGAAATTCAGGTGGTTCTCAAAAATTATCGCAAAGACAAAACTCCTTTTTGGAACGAATTAATGGTTTCCCCCATCCTAGACAATGAGGGAAAATTAACTCATTTTATCGGAGTTCAGAACGATATTACCAAAAGAGTAGCAGCCGAAACAGCGCTGCAAGAAAGCGAAGAAAGATTGCGGGCGATCGCCACTGTTACTCCCGTTCCCATGCTAATTACGCGCCTGAAAGACAGCGTGATTTTGTACGCCAATCCAGCCCTAGGGGTAAGTTTAGGTTTGAGTTCAGAACAGTTGATAGGCAGCAAAAAGAGCGACTTTTATGCTAATGTGAGCGATCGCCATAAATTGTTAGAATTAGTCAAACAAAATGGCTTTAGCGACAGCGAACAAATCTGCCTTAAAAAAGCAAACGGCAGTTTGTTTTGGGTAAAAATGTCGATGCGATCGATTAATTTTAACGGCGAAGCAGCAATTTTATCGGCATTTTACGATATTACCGATCGCGTAGAAGCAGAAACAGCACTGCGGCAAAGCGAAGCCAGGTTTCAAAAACTAGCCGCCAACCTTCCCGGAATGATTTATCAATTTCAGTTAGCAGCAGACGGAACTGTGTCATTTCCCTACCTCAGTTCCGGCTGCCGCGAACTCTACGAATTAGAACCAGAGGTGCTCCAAAATTCTGCTATTAGCGCGATCGAAATGCTTCATCCAGACGACGCGCCAAGCTTCCACGAATCTCTGGCTGTGTCAGCTAAAACATTAGAACCTTGGCGGTGGGAAGGCAGATTAGTTTTTCCGGGCGATCGCATCAAGTGGATTAGCGGGGCTTCGCGACCAGAACGGGGCGAAAAAGATGACATTATTTGGGACGGCTTGTTGATCGACATTAGCGATAGCAAACTTGCAGAATCAGCACTGCAGCAAAGCGAAGCCAGATTCCAAAAAATGGCCGCCAACGTGCCGGGAATGATTTATCAATACTTGCTGCATCCCGACGGTTCGGATGAATTCATTTATGTGAGTTCAGGCTGTTGGGAACTCTACGAATTAGAGCCAGAAAAAATTAAAAAAAACTCCGGTTTAATGTGGTCAATGGTGCATCCAGAAGACCTAAAACCCATGTTAGAATCAATCGCAATTTCCGGCGGAACTTTAAAACCTTGGATATATGAAGGCCGGATCGTAACCGGATCGGGAAAACTGAAATGGATTCGCGGCATTGCCCGCCCCGAACTGCAAGCGGGGGGCGACATACTGTGGGAGGGTGTCACAATCGACATCAGCGATCGCAAGCTAGCAGAAATGGCTCTGGGCGAGTCAAAAATCGCCCTGCAACAAGCCAATCAAGAACTTGAAAAGCGCGTCCTAGAACGCACGGAAGCTTTGGAAACATCGCAAAAAATGCTGTGGTTGGTAATCAATAACATCCCTCAGTTAATCGCCTGGAAAGATCGAGATTTAGTTTACTTGGGAGGCAACAAAAACTTTGCCAAAGTCGCAGGTTTCAATCACCCCAGTGAACTCGTCGGTCTCACCGACTTCGATATGCCCTGGAAGCCGGAAGAAACAGAAATTTTTCGAGCCGGCGACAGCCGCATCATGGCAACAAACACCCCAGAATATCACATCATAGAATCCAAAATGCAAGCCGACGGCACCCAATGCTGTCTGGATACAAATAAAATACCTTTACACGACAATTCTGGCAATGTTGTAGGCATTTTGTCTACGTTTGAAGACATCACCGATAGGCTTTCCCTAACAGCTAAAGTCCGGGCTAGCGAGGAACTATTTCGCACAATTTTTGAAGATGCACCCATCGCTATCTACTTAGCGAATTTAGATGATAACAAGTTAGTGCGAGTCAATAAAAATTACTACGAAATGCTGGGATATACCGCCGAAGAGTTGCTGAGCAAAACATTTATAGAGCTTGGGCATCCCGACGATTATCCAAAAAATGTCCAAGTTGCTGATTCTCTTGAGCGGGGAGAAATTACTCACTATCAAATCGAACTCCGCCAGATTACCGCTACAGGTAAAATTGTTTGGGTAAATGTGACAGCTACTATGATTCGAGACGGTGAAGGACAACCTATTTACAACTTAGGGATGATTGAAAATATAACGAACCGCAAAATTTCCGCCGCCGCACTCCAAGCTTCCGAATCTCAATTAAGAAAACAAGCCGCCCAATTGCAAGAAGCCTACGAACAGCTACAAAACGCTCAAATCCAATTAGTTCAATCCGAAAAGATGTCGAGTCTCGGTCAGATGGTGGCTGGCATCGCCCACGAAATCAACAATCCAGCAACTTTTATTAACGGCAATATTTCTCATACATACAACTATTTTCATGATTTAATAGAACTCTTAAGTCTCTACCAGGAATGCTACCCGTCCCCAGTGCCTCAGATTGCTGAAAAAGTTAAGGACTTAGAGTTGGATTTTCTGAAGGAAGATTTGCCAAAAATGCTAAATTCCATGAGAGTAGGAATAGAAAGAATTAGTAATATTGTGTTGTCGCTGCGGAACTTTTCGCGACTGGATGAATCAGAAATGAAGTTGGTAGACATTCATGAAGGAATTGACAGCACGCTGTTAATTTTGCAGCACCGATTGCATCATGCAACTAAAAAAAGCCGGATTGAAATCATTAAAGAATACGGAAAGATATCGAAAATCTACTGTTGTGCGGGTCAGTTAAACCAGGTATTTCTAAATATTATCAGCAATGCGATCGACGCTCTAGAAAACCAACCGGAACCTCGGACGATCGTGATTCGCACCCTCATGAAAAAAGCTGGGTTGAAAAGTCACAGTAAAAACCAGCTCAGTGATTGCGATCGCATCCTCATTTGTATCGCCGACAGTGGCCCGGGAATGAGCGAAGAGGTTCGCAAGCGGCTATTTGACCCGTTCTTCACCACCAAGCCCGTAGGGGCTGGAACTGGCTTAGGATTATCCATCAGCCATCAGATTGTGGTAGAAAAACATAAGGGAAGCCTGCGGTGCATCTGTGCGCCCGGACAGGGAGCGGAATTCTGGATTGAAATCCCCTGCTGAGCGATCGTCCATTAATCTAAAAGTTTAAATATCTAACTTTTAATTCCCAATTGCCGTCGGTGCTTGAGTTATCAGGGTTTTGAATTAACCGCACTCAGAGGCCGAAATAAATCGCACTCAGCGGTGTGCTAATCTGCTGCCCTTATTCGCTAGGCAATTATGCTGAAAAAACTACCTTTATCCAGGTCTCGCTATATGCCAGCCGGGTTGACGCTGGCTTTGGGTGTCGGGCTGTCGATCCTGGCATTCGCCTTGGTTTGGGACTGGGAAGACAATCGCCGCGACTACGAAATGCAGCGCCGCATCGACGATATTTCGATCGGCATCGAACGCCAGCTAAACTCCGACTTAGATACTGTTCTCGCCCTCAGCGACTACATGAAAGCCTTCAGCGCCGTCGAGCGTTCCTCTTTTGCCCGATTTGTCGCCCGTCCCCTATCCGTCCACCCCAGCCTGCAACTCCTGGCTTGGGCCCCCCGCGTCCCCAATTCCGAGCGGCGCAACTACGAAACCAAAGCTAGAACCGAAACAGATCCCAGCTTCGAGATTACAGAGCGCGGCCCGCGAGGAGAACTCCGCAAGGCTCTCCAGCGTTCCGAATACTTCCCGGCTTTCTACGTCGAACCACCAGCCGGAAACGAGACAGCATTGGGCTTTGACCTCGCCTCCCACCCAGAAATCCGCGTCGCGATCGATCAAGGGCGTGATACTGGAGAAATGATTGTCACGAACTACGGCGGCCTAACTCAGGGCAATTCCCCGGAACAGGGTCTTTTGGCTATAGTTCCGATTTACCAAAACAGCAGTAAACCCACTACCCTGGAATCCCGTCGCCAACTGCTACAAGGATTTGTTCTGGGCGTATTTCGAGGCAAAGATATTTTCCAAACCTCTTTAAAAGGACGCAATACCGACTACCTCACTATTTATCTCGCCAGCGAGGCTCCAGCCAAGCAACAACCAGCGTCGCTGTTACCGCAAAGGGCAAACCCAGTTCTCAAAAATCTGCCTGCTGACGGTCAAATTCAGCAATTTGCGGTGCTGTTCCAATCCGCCAGCCAACAAGTGCTGACCGCATCAGCCGCTGCGGAACGAGCCCTCAGGCCCAACTGCCCGATTCTTGACAATCCAGGCCCGAACTATACAGCTTGCAGAAGGCGGCTGAAAATTAGCGGCCGCCAGTGGTCTATGTACGTGTCGGCAACGCCGGAAATTCGCAAAACTCGCAAGCACTGGCGCTCTTGGGGAACTCTGACGATGGGGATGCTGTGGACTTTGATTCCGGTGACATATATGCTGACATCTTTGAGCCGCACGGCCCAAATCGAAAAGCTAGCCGGAGAAAGAATTCGCCAAGCCGAACAGTTGCAGGCTGCTTACCTACAGTTGGAACTCGAACAAGCTAAATCTGAGCAATTGCTGTTGAACGTTTTGCCGGCTGCGATCGCCCTGCGTTTGAAGGACAATGAACACAATATCGCCGAAAGTTTTGCGGAAGTAACTGTGATGTTTGCCGACATTGTGGGGTTTACAGAGCTTTCGTCGAGAATTTCAGCGACTGCGGTGGTGGAAGTTCTCAACGATATTTTTTCGGCTTTTGACCATTTGGCCGATCGCCACGGTTTGGAGAAAATTAAGACTATTGGTGACGCTTACATGGTTGTCGGCGGTTTGCCTACGCCCCGAAAGGATCACGCCGAGGCGGTTGCGAATATGGCGATCGATATGCTGCACGAAATTAGGCTGCTAAGTTTAGAACATTCGGAACCTTTCAGCATTCGGATCGGGATTAGCAGTGGCCCTGTCGTTGCCGGCGTTATCGGCTTAAAAAAGTTTATTTACGACCTCTGGGGCGACACAGTAAATATTGCTTCGCGCATGGAATCCCACGGGATTACCGGCTGCATTCAAGTCACCGCCGAAACCTACGAGATATTAAAAGATAAATATACTTTTCAGAAGCGCGGCGCCATTCAAATTAAAGGCAAGGGATACATGATTACTTATTTGCTAACTGGGAAAAAAGAGTATTGACACCGCCCGCAAACGGATACAAGCCTCCGATTCCCCGATCGAATAAGACTTTCGATCGCCAAGCTAAAATAGTTTCAGTTGACAGTTGACAGTTGACAGTTGACAGATGAGTGCGACCTCTACCTGAAAGGAAAAGGATTGGAGTAATGAATAGTCTTCTTTTAATTTCTCCCTACAAGGGAGAGGCTTTAAACCCATTCTTTCTGGTAAGCTCAAGGTATTATCTCACGCCTGCACCAAAAAAAGGAAAAACCATGACGACGCTGCTAATTCAAACCCAAAGCGTCCCAATGACGGTCAATTTCCCTGCGATCGAATCGATGACTGTTGAACAGTTCTATGAATTTTGTCTGGTTGATCGCGATTTGAGAATTGAGCGTACAGCCAGTGGGGAAGCTATCATTATGCCACCAGCCTTTTCAGATACAGGGAACCGAAACGGTAAGATTGCCCTACAACTTGCGAACTGGGCAGAACAAGATGGCACAGGTGAAACGTTTGACTCCAGTGCAGGCTTTACCTTGCCCAATGAAGCAACCCGCTCCCCCGATGCCTCATGGATTAAACTAGAGCGTTGGAATGCCTTAACTGAAGAACACAAAGCCTCATTCGCCGCGATTTGTCCAGACTTTGCGATCGAATTGCGGTCTTCTAGTGACACTCTCAAGGGATGGCAAAAAAAGATGCAAGAATATATTGACAACGGTGTATCGCTGGGCTTGTTGATCGATCGCAAAAATAGAAAAGTCTACATCTACCGTCCCGATCGCGAACCTGAAATCTTGGAGAATCCTGAAACAGTCAGCGCAGATCCAGACTTACCGGGATTTGTCTTGCGGATGGCAAAAATCTGGTAATGCGAGATCGTTACACCATACTCAAAGACATCAACTCATCGGTCATCTCAAAATTAGCCGTCACGCTTTGCACATCATCCAAATCTTCCAGTGCATCCATTAACTTAAGGAGCGATTTGGCTTTTTAAGGAGTTTCTATTTCCACTGTATTGCTTGGAATCCAGCGATTTTTTGACTGCAAAACTGTAAAATCTTGTTGCTTCAAATGACACTCCCCGCTCTTTCATAGACTGGGATTCTTGGTTCATAGATCCCTTATTTTTTAGCTCTAATTACTAAATCAATTAACTGTTCTCGTCCCCAGAGTTGTACCCCATTCGCTTGAGCCAGTTTATGAGCATTGGATGTAAACATACTGTTTGTAATAACGATCGCATCCTGGGCCCCGTAATACTTAACAGCACTCACCACTTCTTGCACAGCGGAATTTCCCACCTTGCCTTGATAGCGTTTTGCCTGAACAACGGTTTTTTTGCGGGCTTTAGAGAGAATCAAGTCCGCACCAAAATCCCCCGTTTTGGGTGTCATTTCGACCGCATAACCGAGATTGCGGAAACAGCAGGCTAAAAATTCCTCAAATTCTTCTCCCGTCATGCGATCGACCTGATCGATTAAATACCCAATCTCTGGGACTTCTAACCGCGTAGAACCTGCTAAAATCTGCTTAAATTTTTTCAGCAGAATTGCACTCAACTTAGCAGAAGGAGAATGAGCAGGTCGAGAGGGAGTTGGTGATTCAGTATCGATTAAATCAGCAATTTTGGGCAGGTCTAATATCGTAGCAACTTTTAAGATTTTTTTGAAGTTTTGTAGCATATTTGGATTCAATTTATTAGTAGAAGCAGAATCAGAAGATCAAGAGGGAATTTGTGATGCAGCTTGGACTTCAGTTTGTGCTTCAGTGGGTGGCGATACCGCATCCTCGATCAAAGTTGGCGGGGCTTGTTTTTTCGCTTGCTTTCTTTTGCTCAAAACAGCCCGTTGAATTGTCAGCAAAATTTTTCCCTCTTGTTCATTAATTTCACCGTCAGCCTCGATGATCTCAGTGCATCGCTTTAAAAGTGGTTCGGCAAAGTCAAGTTCGAGTTGTGCGAGTAAAATATCCAACTTGGGAAGCAATTTAGACTTATTTGTCACAGCTTCAATCTCAGCTAAAGTCCTGGGATTTAAATTCGTTGCTTGTAATTCCGGTAATAACTGATCCCATCGGGTAAATTTTTGGCTGGCATAGACGACATACACCAAAATCCAATCCATTACGGTTTGTTGTGCGATCGCTTTTTCTAAATATTGCTCACTTTCCGCTTGCAATACCTCTCGTAAATCTCCCAGCTTAGTTTCGATTTTCGAGGAATCGAGATGCGCCTCATAAAACCGACAAGCACCGTATCCCAGCGCGTAAATCATTGCTGCACTGGCGCTAGCATTAATCACGGCACCCGCCAAGGGAATATTGCTGACAAGGGTAACTCCAGCTTCGATCGCTAAATTGCTCCCCAAGGATAAACCGAAAATAGCGACAACTTCTTTTTGGCGATCGCTCGATCGCAAATCCATTCCATAGGCAGCAGCAATTTGATAAACCAACTCGGCAGATAACGCCGTAATTGCCGCTAAATCCATGCCAGCCAAAGCCAAAGCCGTGCCGGGGACTAAACTGCTAGCCAAGCCAGTTCCTGCCGCTAGCAAGGCTTTTTGCACCATCAAGTGATGTGCAATCTCTTGGGGTTTCTCGTGAGGATATTGGCGCTGTAACTCTCGAACTTTCGCCTCGGCCTTCACGACATCAACTTTATTGATCGCATTAACTAACCAGTCGATTTTGAAATTTTCAGTCAGTTTTTTCAAGATAGGACTTTGGGAAATCGAACCGAGGGCTGAACCGAAAAAATTGGGAACTTGCAGTGCTGCACTTCCAGCACTCGCCGCTGCATTCCCCACAGCACTTGCGGTATTAACGATCGCACTTCCGGCACTGCCTGCTGCATTCCCCACCGCACTCGCCGTATTAACAATCGCACCTCCGGCACTCGCCGCCGCACTCCCTACCGCACTCGCCGTATCAACAATGGCACTTCCGGCACTGCCTGCTGCATTCCCCACCGCACTCGCCGTATTAACAAAAATCGCACTTCCAGCACTGCCGGCTGCATTCCCCACCGCACTAGCCGTATCAACAATCGCACTTCCAGCACTCGCCGCCGCATTCCCTACCGCACTCGCCGTATTAACAAAAATCGCACTTCCAGCACTCGCCGCCGCACTCCCTACCGCACTCGCGCTTGCAGAGACGGCTCCGAAAACGGAACCGAACCAATTGGATGTATCCTCTGGTTTAGCCTGCACATCCGATTTGGATCGATCGCTAATTTCTGCTACTTCGGTTGCTGATGGAAGTTCTTCTGAGTCGCTGCTGTCTGGGTTGATTTTGTTTTTATCTGGCATGGGTTTATACCATTTATAAAAAAGGTGGGTACAAAAAAATAGTAGATTTGTTTCCTTAGTTCTTGAAAATAACAGGTGCGTCGCTATTAAATTGTCGCTCTTTTTTGATGATTGTTGATGGCGACGCACCTACGAATTTTGCTAGTCATGGATGCGGACTAAAGTCCTCACTACGAACCAAGAGAGTTTAAGTCATACTCAAAGACATCAATTCATCGGTCATTTCAAAATTAGCCGTTACGCTTTGCACGTCGTCCAAATCTTCCAGCGCATCCATTAACTTAAGGAGCGATTTGGCTTTTTCAGGAGTTTCTATTTCAACTGTATTGCTCGGAATCCAGCGATTTTCTGACTGCAAAACTGTAAAATTTTGTTGCTTTAAAACATCAGCAAGCTTTTCCAAATTAGGCACACTTGTAAAAACCTCTGCACCTTCAGTATCCTCATCAATTAATATCAAATCATAGGATTCTGCTTCGGCTTCTAGGGAAGCTTCAAACAATTGTTCCTCATCAATCTGGCCGCTGATCGTACAAACTCCTTTGTGGTCAAACATCCAGCCCACACAACCAGTTTCGCCCAAATTGCCGCCATTTTTACTAAAAGCTTCTCGCAAGTCAGCCGCCGTGCGGTTGCGGTTGTCTGTCAGCGCTTCAATCAGAATCGCAACTCCGCCAATACCGTAACCTTCGTAGCGAATAGCTTCTAATTCCGAACTTCCCCCGGCTAAACCGGCACCTTTGGCGATCGCCCTTTCGATGTTTTCACTAGGAATATCAGCCGCCTTGGCTTTTTCAATAGCAGTCCGCAGTTGAAAATTGCCAGCGGGATCGGGAACTCCGCTGCGGGCGGCGACAATTATTTCGCGAGATATTCTAGCAAAAACCTTGCCTTTAGCGGAATCAACTCTCGCTTTTTGGCGTTTAATAGTCGCCCATTTACTGTGTCCAGACATACTGATTTAAGATTTTGAATTTATAATGTGCGATCGACATCAAATAAACGTAGGGTGCGGAGTGTGCACCTTACACACATAGCATAAAATGCGATTTTTTGCACGAATTTCAACTTTAATTAAAGCGAACAACAGCTTGAGTGTCGGTGAGGTGGGAAGTATCGCCATTAAGTGCGATCGACCATTCGTCCTCACCCCGCACCACTTTCACCAAACAGCACAGAGAAGCGTTAATTTCCGTTTCAACACCGCCGGCCAGCCCGATCGCACTTCCCAAAACCGAAGCACCGTGACCTACTAATAACATATCTTCGGGAAACTCAGCCGCGAGGCGTTTAGCAGTTTCCCCCGCCCTTTTGAGACAAACTTCTCCGGTTTCGGGATAATTAGCAATACCGCCTTTGTAGGAAGCATCAACCCTCGGAAAACGCCTGCACAAATCTTCGACAGATTCAGTTTCCGGCATTTCAGTCATCCATTCAGGATTCAGCCATTCGCACAGTCCCCACTCTAGTTTAATTGACAAATCGAGAGCTTCCGCCGCGTGATTTGCAGTTTGGACAGTTCGCAGAAAAGGGGAAGCGAAAATGTGAGAAATTCCTTCACCTTTGAGGCGATTGGCGAGTTGTTTGGCTTGAACGTGACCGTCTTCGGAAAGGTGCGGATCGTAGCGGTGTTCTGCGGTGAGAAACCAGTCGGGGTTAACGAAGTCGATGCGGTTTCCGTGTCGTGCGATCCAGACTGTTTGCGGCATTAGTTCTTGTTAAGTTGGCTGCGGGCGATTTCTATTAAAGTCTTTAATTTATTTTACCGTACTGTGCGTTATAATCATCGCAACTATTTGACATTGCGCTAGAATTGAATCAGTCACTCTCTATGATCCAATGGCTCAATCTATAAAGCAACTCCACGCCCAAATTCAGGTCATGCCTAGCGATGCAGTTAAGGCGATCGTGCTTTCATGGCTGAATCTGTCCAACGCTAATCTCAGCGACTTTGAACGCTTAATCGCAGAAATTGTGGAGGAAAATGAGGGATATCAGTGGGGAGAAATTGATACAGCAAACCAGTTTTACCCCCTTAGCGAAGAACAAACCATCGCAAGCAGTCTCTCCGTCTTGGAAGATTACCAGACTAGCAAGATAGGTGTTTCTGGCGATCGGGTTAAGGAATGGGCCGATAGTTTAGGAAGCGATCGCGAATTGCCATGCCCTCAGTAATTTGGACACCCCCAGCCCTAGCAGCACTCGATCGGCATCGCCAATTCCTGGCCGAAACTGACCCCAATCTTGCGGTTAAAGCGATTCAAAAGATTGTAGAGGTGGCAGAAAGTTTGCAGACATATCCACAAAGAGGTGCGATCGTTGAACAAGCCCCTGGTCTGCGCAAACTAATTGTGACCTTTGGGAAAGTGGGTTTTGTTCTACATTACGCTATCCTAAACGATGAAGTCCTAATTTTGCAAATTTATCACGGACGACAACAGCGTCCAACCTGAGTTGTGCAGACGAAAGTTTATAAAGACGCGATTTAGCAGTCACTTGGTAACTCGCAGCATCTTATTTCCGCCTTTTTGAAACTCATAGGGAGCCTCTTGAACTTCCACACGAAAACTTCTATTTTTCAATTCGGCAATAATTGGATTTAAGTGCTCGGATTCCTCCCCGCTAAAACTCTGCAACAGCGGAAATACCCGCACTTCCTTTGCAACCCGACACATTTCTGTAATTGCTTCTATATGAAACTCTTCCGAAAGCAGATGAGAATAAGCAAATAAGAAATGGCTGCACAAAGCTAAATCAAATTGACCGTTCTCGAAAGGTAAAACTGGCAATTCAGCATTTATGTAGCGGCCTTGCTCCAAACCAGAGGGAAAATCTGCTAAAAATTCCTGCATCGCCTTCATCCGCACTTCGCCTAGCTGGTACGGCGATTCAAAATTGTTCCACAAATAGCCGTCTACATTTGCCTTAACGCCCTCAATCACAGTTTGATATGTTTCTTGGATGCGATCGCCAATTTCCACCGCCGTAAACTGATAAACTGGATCGCAAGAAATTACTTTTTTACCTTGGCGAGTCATTTCGGCATTGAAACTCGCCGGGCCGCCCGCACAATCAAGAATTGCCAGCTTGAGGTCACTTGAGGTCAAGCTAAACATTCCTATGTATTCATCCAAGCAGCGTCCCCAGGGAATTACTTTATCCAATTTTAGTGACACTTGTCTTTGTCCTGCAGATAGAATTATCTAATATTTTACCTCAAATCAGGGTGGTTTTTTCCTATCTCCTTTCTGTGGCGGGTTGATTTGTATCCCGAGTTATGTATGAAGAATTTTGCTCAAACGAGATCCTAATCCTGACAACAGTTGGCGGGCTTTACACTTTCTTTACAAAGAAGCGGCAAAATAGTTAAGTGCGATCGCACAATTTTTATGCTTGCACCTGTGGATTTTGCAGCGCAGCGAGGCTACACTGGACAGCAGGGAAAATAAACTAAAATCCACTAGCTAAATTGCTCTTGTTCATTGGCAGGCTGCAACCAGGGAAGAAAGATGAAACATACCATTCAAACCGCTACAAGTCTGAGTTTGTCAGCACTCCTGGTGCTATTAAGTTCGCTGCCCAGTAGAGCTCAGTTGCCTGCCGTCAGAACTCCTGCAGCTACTCCTACCCCAAACCGGCCGAGAGTACCGCCCCCGCCTCTTCCGGGTTCGAGTTTGCCACCGAGCGGCAATCTTGGTTCGCTCACACAAGAAGCAGCTTATACTTTAGGATCGGGCGATCGCATTGCTTTAGATATTTTTGGCGTCCCTGAATTCAGCAAGGAATATCAAGTGTTAGTTGATGGGACACTCAATTTGCCAATCATTCGCAGCGTCTCAATTCAAGGGTTGACGCTGCAACAAGCCGCTAATGTGATTACCCAGCGATACGAACCCTTCATCAATGTTCCCGTTGTTACCGTGACTGTGATCGTCGCTCGCCCCCTAAATATAGGTCTTGCCGGTGAAGTTACTCGCCCGGGTTCCTACAAGATTAATCCCACTAGAGAAGGAGGAGGAGTAAAATTCCCGACTTTGATGGAAATGCTGCAACTTGCACAAGGGGTGACATCAGCAGGAGATATGCGAAATGTCCAAATTCGTCGTCCCCGCAGGGGCGCGCCGGAGCAAGTTACTAATGTTGATTTGCAGGATTTTTTAGACACGGGAAATTTGCGTCAAGATGTCACGATTCGAGATGGAGATACAATTTTTGTACCGACAGCAAGGGCCCTGAATACTCAAGAAGTTCGTCAAAGAGCCAGTGCTAATTTTTCCGCTGATATTACTAAACCAATTGGCGTGGTAATTGTCGGGGAAGTAAACCGGCCGGGGCCTTATACTGTATTTGCTTCGGATGTGCGATCGAGCAACCAACAAACCGAGTTGAGTTTTGTATCTATCGACCAACAGCAAGGAGCAGTTGTAGGCTTACCAACAATAACTAGAGCACTGAAAATTGCTGGTGGTATCACTACAGAAGCTGACATTCGCCGCGTGCAAATCCGCCGCCGAGTCAGAGGTGGCAACGAACAAACTATCATGGTAAATCTGTGGGATTTGCTGCAAAAAGGCGACACAACTCAAGATATTTTGCTGCAAGAAGGAGATAGCGTCATTATCCCGAGTGCAGCTACTGTAGATGTAGCTGAAGTTTCTCAAGTCGCAAATAGCAGTTTTTCTCCGAACGCGATTAGCATCAATATTGTAGGAGAAGTAATTAGGCCTGGGGCTTTGCAGGTGCGGCCTAGTACATCCCTGCACCAAGCTTTGCTGACCGCAGGCAGTTTCAATCAATTGCGGGCTAAAAAAGACAGAGTGGAACTATTGCGTTTGAACCCCAACGGTACTGTTTCTCGCCGCACGATAGAGGTGGATTTTGCTCAAGGGTTGAATCCTGAAAATAACCCAATTCTGCGCAACGAGGATGTGATTCTGGTAGCGCGATCGGGCTATGCTAGGGTAGGAGACAATATCAACAGTTTCTTACAGCCGATCGCAGGAGCTGCAACGGGGATCAGCGCTGTTAGCGGCGTTCTTACTGGGTTTCAAACAACTATCAACGCTTTTCAAAACTTATTTTTGGGAGGGGATTTCGAGCGAAAAAATCAGCTCAGACAGATTCGCGAACAACGTCAAGACAGACAAGAGCAACGTGAAGACAGACTGCTAGAAAGAGAGCTACAACGTGAAGAAAGACAGCGGCAAGCTGAAGACAGACTGCTGCAATTTGAAGACAGACGCTTGCAACTCGAAGACAGACAGAGGCAGATAAATGTTGAAAATCAGCAACTTCAACTTCAGCAGCAGCAACTTCAGCTCCAAAATCAGCAGCAAATGCAGCCACAGCAAATTCAGCCAACTACTCCTTGATAAGACTCGGGCGTTGAAAGTTAGCCACCCTCTTGATGAATCGGCGGTTGAAACCGCTGCATAGAGTCAAACGAAGTCCACGCGGACTAAGAAATAAAAGGGGTATTAAAACCGGATTTGCTATGACATGGCACATCCCAAATCTACGGCAAACATCCTAGGCGTTGCTGATTTACGGTATGAAAAGCTAAATAGGACCCTCATAGAAACCAGTATCCACAAAGCTTTTGGATTTTAAAGAGATTTTTTTTCATACCCTGATTAAGCAACGCCTGAGATTGCTTCACTGAGTTCGCTGGGCGACAGAAATACGTTACTTTTGCGTAAGTCCTGTAATCCTCACAATTCGAGCCTTGAAAGCTATAAGTGGCTACATCAAAGTTCAGTTGACAGTTGACAGTTGATAGTTGATAGCGACCTCTACCTGGAAAGAAGAGGATTGGAGTAATGAATAGTCTTCTTTTAATTTCTCCCTACAAGGCTTGGGGCTTTAAACCAATTTTTTTTGGTAAAGGTTCGATGGAGATTGATCCCCTGTGTTCATGTCCCAAACTACATCAATCATGAGAAATTTTTTGCATTATAGAAAATTAATCCACCTTTCCCACCCAAAAGCTCAGGTTGCAAAACCTGATTTAATTTGCCGCTGCGAAACCCCTCCAAATCCAAAGTCGCGTACACAAAACCAAACTCCTGAAACACCGCCACCAATGCAGGCAAATCCGTATTTACCACAAACTCCTGAATCTCCTCTGCGGGTAACTCAATGCGGGCCGTATCTCCATCCGATCGCACTCGCAAATTTTTCAGTCCCAACTGTCGCAAATAGCGTTCAGCGCGCCCCACTCTTTGCAACTTTCCCACGGTGATTTCTTCGCCGTAAGGAAAGCGCGAACTCAGACAAGGTTGAGCGGGTTTGTCCCACCAAGGCAAACCCAATTCTTTTGCCAATTGCCGCACTTCAAATTTAGTCATGCCTACTTCTGCTAAAGGCGATCGCGCGCCGCGTTCTTTCGCAGCCTGAATTCCGGGACGGTAATCCTTTAAATCGTCACCATTAACCCCATCCACGACATAAGGATAACCCTTTGCTAGTGCTAAGGGTTTCAAAGTATCGTGCAGTTCGCTTTTGCAGAAATAGCAGCGGTTAACCGGGTTAGAAGTGTAATTGGGATTGGCCATTTCCTGAGTTTCTACTTCCTGGTGGGCAATGCCAATTTCTGCTGCTTGAATCCGCGCATCTTCTAAATCTTCTGGCAGTAAAGACGGGGAAACAGCAGTAACTGCCAAAGCGCGATCGCCCAACACATCAAAAGCTATTTTTGCCACCAAAGTGCTGTCAATTCCGCCCGAGTAGGCAATCAAAGCCCGTTCCATCTGTGCGAAAATATCTTTTAATTGTTCTAGTTTTTCTACTAACATAATTTCAACTTTTTGTTACAAACAGAGAAGTAAGAAAGCAAACTCAAGAAAGAAGGATGAAGAAAGCATATCTCGATCGGGTTCCCTTCTTCCCTCGAACCTCTTCCTTCTTCCGACTTCCATCGGACTTCTAATGCTATTCTGGATCGATACCGAGGGCTGCCAATCGAGCCAAAAGTTCTTGATTTCGCTGTCTTTCCTGTTCCAGCAGCGTCTGGGCTAACTCTTTGTCTTGCTGTTGGCGATCGGCTCGCTGGCGTTCATTTTCTGCCCGCTGGCGTTCATTTTCTGCCCTTTCTTCCGGCCACAAAAGCAGTTCTCCTTCAGCATTCCACCAGCGCAGCCAATATCCCGTTCTACCTTCGCGAGTTCCCTGCCAAACCCCCAAAAATAGATTTAATCCAGGTATTAAATAACGGCCGTTTTCATCAGGATTTTGATTCTCATAACGCTCGGATTCAAGCGCATAAACTTCTATTCTGCCTGTATGCGGCCGAAAAATGACATAGCGAGGAACTTTGATTACTTGTTCGTAAAAAAACCACTTGCCGATTTCTTCTGTGTGTTCGACAGAGTATTCGTCGCCGTAAGTAGCTGATAGAAATTCCATCACTACAAAAGGAACTGTTCCTTCGGTATGAGGCGTGTAACTGCGGCGGGGATAGTTGTGAGGCCTCTTTTGAACCGGCTGCACGTACATCCAGTCTGGGGCTTTGCAAATAGTGCGATCGTCAATTGCAGCGCACAAAGCAAAATTAGAAACTATGAGTGCGTCTTGCATTAGTTCGGGGGAATCCACTACAGACTGGCGCAAACCGTTAGCTAGCAAGGGATGGTCTATATCGTCTACAGGGTCGTCTGGTAGGATGAAATCATCGGGAAGCAGCGGCCAAGTAATCTTGAGCTGCGATATCGGTTTGTGAATTACAGTAGTCATAAGTCACCTCATTTTACCAATAAAAGTTTAAGTTTTAGTCGAGATGGGCGATCGATAACCTTGTCTATATCTTAGCGCGCTAATTCGATAAAATTGGTTCGCAGTCAGGACTTTAGTCCTCCCAATCCTAGGACTAAAGTCCGATGCTGCGAACTGTTTAAAATTCCCTACGGGAAAATATGGCGATCGCAATTGACAACAACAGCACCACATACACCAAACCGTAGCCAGCATCTGTAATCAAACCTGCCAAGTAAGGAACTTGTCCGTAAACAGCATCGTTTCTCAAATTGAATCTGGCTAAATCCGGCAAAACCAGATAAAGTCCCATCATCAATTGTTCAAGGCCAGGATTTTTAGTTAACTTGCCCAACGCCACTAAATCCCGCGTCGAATGTCCCATTAAATAAACGCCAAATGTCAGTAAAGTTGCCAGCAGCGAACTGCTAAAAACCCCAAATAAAATCCCGACACCGGCCATGAGACACAGCTCAAACCAGACAAACAACGAAGCGATTAAAATGCTTTCCAAAGGGAAAGGAATGCGGCTCAAACTCAGAATAGCCAGATAGATAACAGTCATTGCCGCTACAAGCACCGCCAGCACCGCCGACAGCCCTAAGTGCTTGCCCACAATTAACTCAGCCCGGCTTATCGGCTTAGCAATTAACAGGTAAACAGTCCGCTTTTCTATTTCTTTGTTGACCAATCCGGTAGCCACAAAAACTGTGGCAATTAGACCGAGGAGGCTCATAGCAGCCAAACCGACATCTAAGATAATTTTCTTCTCGGTTGTCGCCGCCAATTCCGGTATCAACCGTACCGAGGCTCCCATCAACAGAGCAAAAATAATAATTAAGTAAAGGATGCGATCGCGAATTACTTCCCAAAATACATTGGTCGCGACTGTCAAGATTCTTCTTAAATTCATCTAGTTATTAACCCGCTGGAAACTTTCGCCATACTTTAATATAAGGAAGAAGGAAGAAGGAAGAAGGAAGAGGGAAGAGGGAAGAGGGAAGAGGGAAGAAGGAAGAGGGAAGAGGGAAGAAAGAGGATTTTTTCCATCTCAGACTCTCAGGCGCTCCCACTCTCAGACTCTCCCACTCTCCCGCTATACCGATCGCAATTAGTTAACAGAGACAGAATCAAACTTGACTGTCCCCCGGCGTTCCATCTTTTTTCTGTCCGGGTTGAGAGCGTTTGATGGCACCGCAGGTTACAGTCGCCCTATTGGCTATCGCGAACACCTCGCAAGATTTGGTAAACGAATATATTTCCGGTCTAAAAACCAATCCCAGCCAAGTTGCCTGCATCTCTAACTGATAGCGGGACTCTCCTTGGACGATCGAAGTTTTGACATCCCACCTCGCATCTTCTGCGACTACCCCAGTTGTTTTTAAGGCTTGATTCCGCAGAAAAAATCGCTCGTTGTCAATATCTATTAACATTTGCTCTACTTGCGCCCACGGTTTTGTGCGGGCTTCATTTTGCAGGTATCGCTCCATTTCATTGAGGATAACAACTCCTCTGGAGCGATTAATAGTTGGCTGTTGAAATGTCACCACATAATCGCTTTGCCTCAAATCCTGAGATAAAACGCTCGGATACTGTTGTATCCAACCTTGAATTAAAAAGTGAAAAGTAAACCAACAGGAAAACAGCAGGTGAACTAGAGTAATCATCAAAAACTGAGGGCGCATCAACTCGCTGATACTTTCCCGTTTTGAATCGCTCTTCCAAACCCTTATGATAGCAAGAATTACTACTGCTATAATTGGTCCGGATATCCATGCTATTTCCTTCCTATCCGACGGCAATCTTATCAGTAACCACAAGCCAATTAAGATGCTTGTCACCCACGGACTCAGACTTACTCCTTTAATCACAAAAGGTTGCTGGCTGGTCAGCAAACCCATTGAAAGTGTAAAAAATAACCAGCTCATATCAAAAAGCAGAGTTCTCGTCCGCCAGTCAGTGACTGCCGCCACTGTCAGCAAAGCTAAAAAGATGCTGAGCAGTAAAGGAGTCTTCCAGTGGACAACTTTAGGCGGAATCATCGCCTTTTGGATTTTTTTATTGGTTTCCCAAAGGTTGTTCGTCAGCTTAGTGAGTTGCTGAGTGGCATCAAAAAATTGCTTCATCATAAATTTCAATAGACGCTTTGCAAAAACAACACGGTTAAAATAACGACATTGCTAACAGTGTGGGCGATTAAAATTCCTCCAAACTGGGTAGTTACTTGAAAAGTTTTTTTGGGAGGACGGCGGGTGAGGGTGGGTGGTCCTAAAAACTGAGGTTTGGAAGCTTTTTTATTGCCTAAAACCATGTTTTCTATGAATTCTAATCCCTGCCATTTAGCTAGAAAAGTCACTGCTAATACTGAGACTGCTATCATAGTTATTGGAGCGTAAACATTATCCCCACGTCCTAATAAAATATAACCGATAAGCTGTTCCCGCAAATCTTTGGGAAGAACGCTTTCAATGCCGAAGAAAACTAACCAGCCTACGAAAGTGCAAGATAGATTGAGGATGGCTGTATATTCAATGCTAGTTTTGGGGCCGAGTTTAAGTAGTTTTTGCAAAAACCACGATTCGATCGCGATCGCCAAAAACATAATTAAAATTTGCACCAAAACAGTCCGAAATGGGAAAACACTCGCAATCATAAGCCTTTAGGTATATCAGTCCGTGTTAAATTTTAATTGTACAGCACAAACGGAATAATCTTAACCAGAGGTTTGAGCACCTGATTGCGTTAAATCGCTGCTTAAAAGATTGGGGGTTAGAACTTATCGTATAATCTGTTGAGATCCGCCAACAGAATGGAAAAATTAAACATTCAAGGCGCGCGATCGAATACCCACCCCGCTACAGACTCAAACAACTGCTGATTATGGTAAGGAATGGCATTGGTATTCGGACAGCCTCATCCCGGTCGGAACGCGCCGCGGGTCAGATTCACGTCTACGACGGCGCTGGTAAAGGCAAGTCTCAGGCAGCTTTGGGAGTAGTGTTGCGGTCGATCGGGCTGGGTATCAATTCTGACTCGCCCACGCGAGTCTTGTTGCTGCGCTTTCTCAAAGGCCCCGGCCGCTCCTACGACGAAGACGGGGCAATAGAAGCCTTGCAACGGGCATTTCCGCACTTAATCGACCAAGTGCGTACCGGCAGAGCCGAATATTTTGGGGCCGAAGCAATCACCCGCTTCGATCGCGCCGAAGCTCAGCGAGGGTGGGATATCGCCAAAGGAGCGATCGCCAGCGAGCTCTATTCCGTGGTGGTGCTAGACGAACTAAACCCCGTATTGGACTTGGGTTTGCTGCCAGTTGACGAAGTAGTCCAAACCCTCAAAAACAAACCAGAATATTTAGAAGTCATCGCCACAGGCCGAGCGGCCCCGGAAGCTTTGCTGGAGATTGCCGACTTACACTCAGAAATGAAGCCCCACTATCACCCCGCAGCGGCAGAGCATAATATTTCCGGTATCGAAATATACACTGGAGCGGGTAAAGGCAAGTCTACGAGCGCTTTGGGCAAAGCTTTGCAGGCAATAGGTAGGGGTATCAGTCAAGACCAATCTCACCGGGTGTTAATCGTGCAATGGCTCAAAGGTGGCACGGGTTATACAGAAGATGCGGCGATCGCAGCTTTGCGGCAAAGCTACCCACAGCTAGTAGACCACCAGCGGTGCGGTCGGGATGCTATAGTTTGGCGGGGGCAACAGCAAGAGCTAGACTGCATCGAAGCAGAACGCGGCTGGGAAATCGCCAAATGTGCGATCGCCAGCGGCTGGTACAAAACGATTATTCTCGACGAACTCAATCCCACAGTAGACTTAGAGCTGCTGCCAGTAGAGCCGATCGTCGAAGCCCTGCTACGCAAGCCGCGGGATACAGAAATTATTATCACCGGGCGTTGCCACAAACCCCACGCTTACTTTGACTTGGCAAGCGTACACTCCGAGGTATACTGTCACAAACACTACGGCGATCGGGGCGTAGAACTCAAGCGGGGCGTAGACTTTTAAAGCCCGGAGCGGTACGGAGGGCTGTAACATTGCTCAGGAAAACCAGGGTTTTGTAGGGGTCGTGCCCCCGTGCCGACCCTCCCCATCCACGATTTGGTAGGTGTTTGGCGAGATAGGGGCAGCCACGGGGGGCAGCCCCTACAAGAGAATGAAACAGCCCTGCAGCGGTTGGCGAGTTCGATCCAAGCCAGAATTATTAAATGACGGCCCTGCCTGGAAAACCGGAAATTGCCACAAAGCCTTGTTACCCAGTAACAAATCTCCCAATTTCCCTTGTCTTCCCGATCACCCAGATCTGCCTTTTGTAATCTTTAATTTCCTCCCCTGGACGCGATCCCCGATCGCCAATCCAGAATGGAACATTAAGAATATGAGCCACGTCTTCTTGAGCGTGAGCACCAGAGACAGCGCACCAGGATTATTAAAGGGTGAAGACATTGAAAATAAAAGCTTACAAGCAAAAAATCCGCGAGGGAGAAAGTCTAGACAGGGTTAACGCCAGTAGGCTAGACTTGCGGCTGGCAAACAGGTTAAACTACAGCGGAATCCAAACATTCGGTGTTCTAGGCAGTGTCTGTAGTCGCACCAGCGATGACCAACAAGTAGAGGAGTGAAGCTGTATGACAACTTTAAGTGACGATCCTAATCAATTAGATTTAAACCTTCCGGGACTGGGCCCGGATACAGTATTCGCCGGAGCCGGAGCGGATTTCGTTAGAACTTCCACCCTGGGCGGCAGCTTAATATTTGGCCAAGCCGATAACGATACTCTGACTTCAGTTGGCCCGGACGATACACTGTACGGCGGCGACGACGAAGATTCAATCAGATCCCAGCGGACTCCGGCTTTGCTGTTTGGCGACGGAGGCTCAGACACCATAGTCGCTGAAGCCCGCGCTACGGTGTACGGCGGTGCGGGAGAAGACTTCCTCCAAGGTACTGTCGAAGCTAACCTCATGTTTGGTAATGAGGGCGCGGATACGATGCTGGGAGGAGCGCAGAGAAGAGACTCGCTCTACGGCGGCAAGGACAATGACTCGATCGGCTTCTTCATCGCAGGCGGTGGCAACAACCTCTCCTTAGAGGGTGGTTTGGGTATTGGCTTCGCTGGCAATGAAGGCAGCAACTTCTTGCGGGGCGACTTGGGCGACGACTTGGTTGTAGGTATCAATGTAAGAGACACTCTCTTCGGCGGTAAAGGCAACGACACACTGTACGGTGTGGCCAGCAACAGCTACCTGTCGGGCGATCTTGATGACGACATCTTAGTCATTACCAACAGTACCCAAACCAGCCCATTTACTTCCGACGTGATCACGATCGGCATTGAGAGAACCACCTTGCTCGGCGGTGCCGGCAACGATTCTCTCAAAGGCGCGATCGGCGAGTTTGGCGGTGGCAGAAACTTCTTTGACGGTGGCGACGGTAACGACACAATCAACGTTTTTGCCACTTCTGATACTGCGTTGGGAGGTGCAGGCGACGACTTCATCATGTCGGCGTCGGTGCCGAATGTAATTTCGAGCGTAGGCGCCTCCAGTTCATTTCCAGGCTTCGCGGGTCGCAACTTGCTCGACGGCGGAGTAGGCAATGACACGATCGTTGCAGCTTTTGCGACTGATACAATGATCGGCGGCGAAGGCAACGACAGCTTGAGCGGTACATTTACTAACGCAGCCGGTGGAGATGGCAACGATACTATCGATGCTACCAAGGCCTTTTTTGGTGGTACTGGTACTGCTTTGATTACTCTCGAAGGCGGGCTGGGTAACGATTCGTTAATTGGCTACACCAATCCTACTACTGCCAGCAGCTTCACCGTCACCAACCTCATGAACGGTAGCGAGGGAAGTGACACCATCATCTTTGGCAGCCAGTTCGATCGCCTGATTGGCAACTTTGCGGGTAACGACTTCATCTCCTACGCTAGCAGCGTCACCTTTACCGGCACAGTCGTCAACTTGATTACCGATACTGTAGGCAGCAACTTCATTATTGGTGGCAACGGCACTGATGTGGTCACTACTGGTAACGGGGATGACATCCTGTTCGGCGACTCATTCAATGCTACCGACGCCCTCGGAGGAGCCGGGAACGATACCTTAAATGCCGGTGCCGGAAACGACACGTTGCTGGGCGGCTTTGGTAACGACAATTTGAGCGGAGGTGAAGGTAACGACTCTCTCGGTGGGGGGCCTGGTGCTGACACCCTGACTGGCGGATTGGGCAATGACAGCTTCTACTACAACAACTTCGGCGAGGGCGTCGCGGCGGGTACTACTAACGCAGACCAAATCGGCGATTTTACGATCGGGCAAGACAAGTTTATCTTCCAAATCAATAACTCCAACGGCTTCCCCAACTTGAGGGGAGTGCAAAATACGAATCGACTTTCTTCGCAGGCGTTCTTGGCGCTTGAGAGTGGGGTGTACAACAGCAGTTTTGGTCCAGCAGGGGCGGGGCCGACAGAGCCGTTCGTCTTTTATGAAAATTCAACTGGACGACTAGGATTTGACTCTGACGGTTTTGGTGGTTCTGACCCAGGCGTTACGCTGGCAATTCTGAATGGCAGACCTGGCATTACGGCTGCTGACATTACCCTGATTTAATTTGGGTAAAAGTGGGTGGGGTCGATTGTGAAACATCGCCCTACCAACTCTCAAAACTAATTGTGCTATGTTTCGAGCTGGGGATATCCATCCCTGGCTTTTTTATTGGCATTGGGCATTGGGGATTGGGCATTGGGGATTGGGCATTGGGAATCGGGCATTGGGCATTGGAAGGAAGGGGCAGTTAGCCGATGAATTTTGCCACCCACCATTAATCTTGATAAACCAGCCCCCAACTCAAAGACGATATAATTGAGATATGATTCATTCAGTTGACAGTTGACAGTTGACAGATGAGTGCGACCTCTACCTAGAAGGAAGAGGATTGGAGTAATGAATAGTTTTCTTTTAATTTCTCCCGATCAGGGAGAGGCTTTAAACCAATTCTTTCTGGTAAAAGTCGATTATCGTAGCAGACCAATATTTTTTTTGTCCTTCAAAAAAAGTTGTCAATAGTGAAACTGCCCAATGGTCATCTAGCAGATTTAGGCAATAAAATAGAAGAATATTCTCTAAATCTGAATCACCAAGAAGGAAAAAATAAAGCTATTTTGTTTGCCAGTAAGTTAGGCATTACCCTAAAAAATGCTGAAATGCTCAAACAGGCTTTAAAAGAAGCTGCTATCAACGAAGATGTTGTTATTCAAAAAAACAATGAATACGGAACACATTACAACATGAAATTCGGGCTAAAAACCGCAGTAGGTGAATCTCTGATTCTAGCAGCTTGGATCGTCCGCTCCGGTGAAAGTTTCCCCAGATTAACAAGTTGTTATCCCGTCAAAAAGTGAGGTAAAAACAATGAAAACAATTAAAGACCTAGATATTGTTGCTTTAACTGAAGATTTAGAAGCAACCCATTTTGAAACAAAACAAATCCTTAAATTATATAAAGGACAAGTAGGAACAGTTGTGATGGAATTTGATGGCAGTGCTTTTGAGGTAGAATTTTCTCATCAAGATGGCACAACTTATGCAATGGAAACAATTCCCGCCACAAAATTAATGCTTTTGCATTATGAATTACTAGAATCTGTAGGGGCGGTTCGCCGATGAATTTTGCCACGCACCAATAATGTTGATAAATCCGCCCCCACCCAACGAATAACCCCGATTAAGCATCGTCGCCCAACCGTTAAATTCAATTAATTCTGAATTTTGGGTGGGTGGGGGCGGGTTTATGAGATGGTTAGTTTTGGGCAATTATGGTTGGTAAAACCCGCCCCAAGATATTGGTACAAATAATTTAGGATCATTATAAAAAATCCCGCAAACATATCGTTTGCGGGATTTAGTAGGCAGGAAACTTGTAGCAAATACTGTTACTAAGCTTTGTCTACAATCTCTTTTGCTTTATCTTTGAGGTCTTCTTTCAGGTGAATTGCTGATGCTTGGTCTTGCTTGGCTTGACCTTCTAATTTATCTTTCTGATTGCCTGTAACTTCGCTAGCAGCTTCTTGGATTTTGCCTTCAATATTCTTCGCTGTTGCTTCGACTCTATTTTCAATGCTCATAATTTTATATTCTAACTCTACAACTATTAATATAGGACTTTAAATTTGAGTCTGTATCTCTCTTTAGATAGATTTGTTATTACCTTTAAGCTGTTCTACATTTAAACTGCATTATTTGTGGTCTATACCCCATACTGTAAGGGGTTCAAGCAAAAAATTTAAATGACTAACAGCTTATTTCTAAGTTACCAGAAAGAATTGGTTTAAAGCCTCTCCCTGATCGGGAGAAATTAAAAGAAAACTATTCATTACTTCAATCCTCTTCCTTCTAGGTAGAGGTCGCACTCATCTGTCAACTGTCAACTGAATGAAAGGTTCGATCGCAATTTCGACAAGTTTATTTTTGGACGACAAACCCGATTTAATGGCGATCGCAGATTTAGGCACTTTAAACTTTTTCGCCAACAACACGATTAATTCTTGATTAGCTTTTCCATCGACTGGTGGCGATTTGAGATGTAATTTGAGGCTGCCGTCTGGTTGCTCTTCGATGCTTTGCTGTTGGGAATTTGGTTTGACTTTGACTGTAAAAATCGTCATACTTCAACTGTTTCTGAATGTTCGATCTTTGTTCCCAAAACCTTCAGAAATTCAGCTAACCAGTTAGGATGAGCAGGCCACGCGGGGGCTGTGACTAAGTTGCCATCTACTACGGCTTCGGTAACGGGAACTTCGGTATATTTGCCGCCGGCCCGGAGTATGTCGGGGCTGCAAGCGGGGTATGCAGTGCAGCGTTTGCCTTCGAGCACGCCGGCGGCGGTGAGGACTTGCAAGCCGTGACATATAGATGCGATCGGCTTTTTATTATTAGCAAAGTAGCGGGTAATTTGCAGCACTTTTTGGTTGAGGCGGATGTATTCTGGGGATCTTCCTCCGGGGATAATTAAAGCATCGTAATCGGCGCAGTTGATTTCGTCAAAAGTCGCGTTTAAAGTGAAGTTGTGACCGGGTTTTTCGCTGTAGGTTTGGTCGCCTTCAAAGTCGTGAATTGCAGTGCGAATTGTTTGACCTGCGGCTTTGTCGGGGCAGACTGCGTGGACCGTGTGACCTACCATTTGTAGTGCTTGGAATGGTACCATTACTTCGTAGTCTTCTACAAAGTCGCCGACTAGCATTAAGATTTTTTTGGCTGTCATATTTGTAACTCCTGTTATTTAGTTTTGGTTAAATAGGATTTAAAAGACTCGGCGGTTGAAACCGCGTCTACACAAACAAAACCCGCCGACGCGGGTTGAAGACTCGGCGGTTTCAACCGTACATCTTATTTGGGATCTAGAAACCGTTGCGGCCCCAAATCACCATTGAAATTGAGAAGGAGAACAAAACTAGCACCGAAACCCAACCGAGTGACAAAATATCCATAGCTATTTACTGAACGAACTGTACAAAGTGACTCCAACCCTTATGATAATTTAATTTGAGCCATTTTTGGAATGAAGGTGCTGTGAAGGATTCATCAAATTTTAGTGCGGCTGAACGGGTAGAATCTTTGAAGGCAGGGAGTGTAGCTGCTTTGTCTTGTTTGCTGGGTTTTGGGGCGATCGCCCTTGTTAACAGCTTAATCCTAGCCCAGAGGTGGGATTCTCTGGCGAGTTTGCAGGTAAGGGCAATTGACCTAAATTTTGCCTTCAGAGGAGTGATGGCGCTTTTGGGCGGTTTCTTGTTCGGCGTTACCTACCGTTACGCTATCCGCCGCGATACTAACCCGCACCTTAAATCTGGTGTGGTGTTGGCTTTTGGGCTGGTGCGCGCTTTTGGACAGTTGGATGCTGGATTGTCTTTTGAGGCGGGACTTTTTTTTGAGGCGGGCAAGATGCCCGCCCCACAGGAGTTATTGCCGTTTGCGGTTGGTGGTGTCGAGAGTGTGGTATTGTTTGCGATCGCACGTTTGGTGTTGGATTGGGCGATCCTCTTCGTTGGCGTAGCCCCCGTAGGGGCGGGCTTCGCTAACGGGCGATCATTGATTAAACCTTTTGATTCTTGAGTGCGATCGGATTTTACTCGCATCAGGCGCCATTTTTTTGAACAGGCATCTTGCCTGTTCCACAACAAGTAAATTTTCTTGTGGGGTGGGCTTCTAGCCCGCCCCTAGAGATTTAATACTTCATATTCTAGATTGCCGTAAACCATTTGCTTGTCTACCGCCGACAAAACCTTATTGTTAGCAGCATCAGAAACTAAACACTGACAAACTAACTGCGCCACATCCGCGCGGTGAATCGTTCCCGCCACCCGACAATCTTCCGTTAAAACACCGTTCCCCGTCGCCGGTTCCGATTTCAATCCGCCCGGACGAATCACAGTATAAATCATCCCGCTTGCGATCAAATGATTTTCCGCTTTTTCCTTTTCAATTAACACCGGGCGCAAAGTTTCTAAAGCTTGCGGCGGCAAAGCGGCGGCAGTATTACCGCTACCAATAGATGAGACTAAAATAAACTTTTGCACGCCTGCTTTAACGGCAGCATCAATCAAGTTTTTGTTTCCCAAATAATCGGCTCTTTCCCCATCTTTTGGCAAGCCGCCAACGGTGCTGATTGTGGCATGAATTGGTTCGCTGCCAGCCATTGCAGCTTCGACAGCCGCAGTGTCCAAAGCATCGCCAGTCATGACTTTGATGCCCATTGCTTCTAATTCGGTGCGCGTTGCGGGCGATCGCAAAAGTGCTGTTACTTGCATCTTTTGTGCTACGAGACATTTTGCGATTTCTAGGCCGACGCCTCGACTAGCACCTGCTAAAAAGATGTGCGATTTATCTGTCATATTAATTTTGTTTTAATTTGTGCAGAAGTTGGTTTTTTTGACTTGGGAATAGTATACAACAATCTTCTGTGATTTTTTGAATTAGTTTTTTTTTACCGCAGAGGGCGCAGAGGGCGCAGAGGAAGAGAGGGGAAAGATTGGCAATTGCTGATTTATATTAGATTTTTTTTCCCACCATTACTAGCCAAGATTGAGCTTCGCGCGGTAAGCCGGGAGGGCGATAGTAATGATTGACAATTGCAAATCCTGCTTGTTCTAAACAGGGTGTTAAAGTTTCGTATTCCCATCCCGCGGTGTAGCGTTTTCCTGTCGGCCGTTCGTCGTAGCCTTCCCAATTTCCCCGGCACATTGACATGACAATTGCACCGCCAATAACTAAGGCTTTGTGCAAATCTTGCAGCACTTTCACCATTTTGTCGCTGGGAATGTGAATCATGGAAGCGTTGGCGAAAATACCGTCAAATTCTGCCTTTGGTAAGTCGAGATTCAGAAAAGATTGCTGCCAAACTTCGCAGCCGGATAATTTCTTTGCTATTTCTACAAAAGCCGGAGTTGCATCTAATCCTACAACTGTATGTCCTTGGCTTTTAAACGCTACTAAGTCTCGTCCTGGCCCGCATCCTATATCGAGGATTTTACCGGGATTGCGGGGCATGGCAGCGGTGAGTGCGTCGCGATTTTGGGATACGTCGTGATGCCATGTTCCTTGCAGGAAAGATTCGGCGGTTGCTTGGTATTCTGCGATCGTAATTTCTTCGCGTTTGTCCACAGTTTCCCCTATTGTATGATTTGATATTGGTTAATTCAAGAAGACCGGGCGAATAGAATTCGCGTCTACACAGACAAAACCCGCCTCCGCGGGTTGAAGAATTGGCGGTGAAATTCTTTAGTCCGCGGAGGCGGACATCGTTTTTGTAGGCGCGGTTTAAACCGCCGTCTGATCTTTTGAATTAACTTCTAAGATAGAACCGTCGGGAGATTCGATCGCAAATCCCGCATCTCGAATCATATCCCAATCTTGATTGGCCGCTTGTCCGGGAGTAGTCAGATAATCGCCCACAAAGATAGAATTAGCTGCGTAGAGTCCGAGGGGTTGTAAGGAACGCAAATGCACCTCCCGTCCCCCAGCAATCCGAATTTCTTGGCTGGGAAGCAAAAATCTGAACAAGCAGAGAATCCGCAAACATTGGCGGGGATTTAAGCGATTAACCTCGGCAAAGGGCGTTCCGGGGATTGGAATGAAAAAGTTGACTGGTACGCTGGTAACGCCCAAATTCCGCAACGACAGCGCTAAATCGATCGCATCATCATCCGATTCGCCCATCCCCAAAATTCCGCCGGAACAAGTGGTGATTCCGGCTGCTTTGACGTTTTCGACGGTTTCTGTGCGATCGGCAAAAGTGTGAGTTGTGCAAATCTCCGTGTGGTATGATTCGGAAGTGTTGAGATTGTGATTTACCCGATCGACTCCAGCTTTAGCCAAACGGTGAGTTTGCTCCTCGCTCAACAACCCCAAACAAGCGCAAATTTTCAGGTTATAATTTGCTTTCACAGTCTCGACAGCATCCAAAACGCGATCGAAAGTAGATGCGTTGGGTTGGCGGCCAGAAATTACCAAACAAAACGTACCAGCTTTTAAATCTGCCGCGCGCCCGGCCGCCTCCAGAATTTTTTCCTTAGCTAAAAGCGGATATTTCTCTATTTCCGCAGTCGAGATTTTGGACTGAGAACAATAATGGCAATCTTCAGGACAAAGGCCGCTTTGAGCGTTTAGCAAATAGTGCAATCTGACGCGGTTTCCCCAGTAATGGCGGCGCACCCGATAAGCTGCGTTTAGTTGTTCCAGCAAAACCTCATCCGGTGCACGCAATACGGCTAAAGATTGCTCGCGAGAGATACATTTGCCCGCCAGCGCGTCGTCAGCCAAATCGTTCCAATTGGGTAAATTCATCACTAAAATTAAAGGGTTTACAAAGTATCCAAAACCTGACGGATCACCCGATAAATCGATTCTAATTCATCAGGAGAAATGCAGTAGGGAGGCATCACATAAAGCGTGTTTCCCAAGGGACGGAGCAAAAACCCCGCTTCGAGAAATCTGGCTTTCAATACAGGGCCGATCTCATTAAAATAACCGGAACTGCTTTCGGTTTTCACATCCATTGCTGCGATGGTGCCGCAAGTCCGAATCCGTTCGAGTTTAGGATGATCTCTCAGCCATTGATTCAGGTATTTGTGGTGCAGTTTTTCCATCCCTTCATACATATTTGGATTTTGCTCCAAAAGCTCCAGGGATGCCACACTCACCGCACAAGCTAAGGGATTTCCGGTGTAAGAATGACCGTGATAAAAAGCTTTGTCCGATTCATCTCGCCAGAAAGCTTGATAAATATCCTCCGATGCCATTGTGACAGAAAGTGGCAAGCAGCCACCAGACAATCCCTTAGATAAACACAGAATATCCGGTGCAGTTCCAGATTTAAGCGAGGCAAACAGTTCGCCCGTGCGCCCAAAACCCGTCATCACTTCATCGTAAATCAACAATACATTATATTGGCGGGCCATTTGTGCGATCGCCCGCAAAAACTCAGGGCGGCACATTCGCATTCCCGCAGAACCTTGCACCAAAGGTTCGATAAAAATTCCTGCATAGCCCTTTCCATGCTTCAACAAAGACTCCAGTTTCTCCAAACACCGCGTCTCCTTGCTTTCCACCTCCTCATCGCCATCAAAAGTCGCAGGAAAAGGCACAACATCGCCAGGAAACATTAAAGGTGCAAAAGGTTCCCACCACAGCGAACTTCTGCCAGCAGACATCGCGCCCACAGTATCACCGTGATAACCTCCCTCAAAACCAATAAAGCTAGTGCGGTTAGTTTCTCCGAGATTTAGCCAATATTGAAATGCCATTTTCAGAGCAACTTCAACAGCAGTCGAACCGTTATCAGAAAAGAAAATCCGCGTCAAAGAATCAGGAGTATGAGTTATCAATTTATCGGCAAGTTTCTGGGCTGGTTCGTGCGTAAATCCGGCAAAAATTACGTGTTCTAAAGTTTGAGCTTGTTTGTAAAGAGCCTCAGCCAGAACCGGATGACTGTGCCCATGAATCGTCACCCACCAACTAGAAATACAGTCGAGAATTTGCCGCCCGTCTTCTAATTCCAGCAGCGCTCCTTTGCCGCGAACCACCTTCAGCGGCGGGGGAGCAGTTTTCATTTGCGTGAAAGGCTGCCAAATCGGTGAACTTGAAAAAATATGCTCCTGATTAGCCGTCATTTTTTCCCGTCTAACTAACATCAACTCCCTTTTTAATATAGCAAATTTTACTCACTTATGAACTTTTTATTCTTTCTTCTTTCTTCTTCTCTTCCTTAGCGTCCTTCGCGCCTTCGCGGTTCGTTAAAAAAAATTAGTTGGTTGGAAATAGCTGGGCTGCAACCTTTCCAGCCATACCGCCTGCGGGCGACAGTTACAATTTTCTGCCCTTAAGCAAATAAGTCGTCATTGCCCCTTTACCTTTAACATTAATTTTACCGCGCTTTTCCAACAAATACTTATCGCACAGCAACTCATAAGTTGAGCTGCTAACTTGAATTTTACCAGGAAGTCCCTGAGACTCCATGCGGCTTGCTGTATTCACAGCATCTCCCCACAAATCGTAAATAAACTTTTTAGTGCCGATGACACCTGCTACAACAGGCCCAGTATTAATGCCAATGCGGATATTGAGAGGTTTACCGCATTCGTCGCGGAATTTCATAATTTCTTGCTGCATTTCTAGGGCCATTTCCGCAATAGATTCGGCGTGATTTGTACAGGGAAGCGGCAAACCGCCTGCTACCATATAATTGTCGCCGATCGTCTTAATTTTTTCTAAGCCGTATTGCTCGCTCAAGCGATCGAAAGCTGAAAATATTTTGTTAAGCAATTCGACTAATTCTTCAGGAGACGTGCGGGAGGATATTTCGGTAAAGCCCACAATATCAGCAAACAAAACCGTAACCTCGGCAAATCCGTCGGCAATATTTATCTGACCTTGTTTTAGGCGATCGGCAATCATTACCGGTAAGATATTTAGTAATAAACGTTCCGACTTTTCTTGTTCGGCGCGCAATATTTCCTCAGCTTGTTTCCGCTGTGCGATTTCCTTGTATACTCGGTGAAACATTTGATTGAATGCGACCATGAGTTCTCCCAACTCGTCATCGCGCTTGACAGACAGAGAGTAGAAATCAGGTTTTTCTCGATCTTTGCTCAAAGCGTCTCCTGCAGCGATCAAGTCATCGCGCAATCTCAAGATAGGTGCAATTACTGTCACCCCTAAAAATAACATAGTCACAGAAGTGACAAAGGCTGATATAATGATGACTAGAACCGCAATCCGCCCGATAAATGCGTAGAGTTCCGGTTGAACGGTGGAAGCATCGTGGCGAACAATTAAGATGTAATCGCCTCCCAAATGTCGCTCCGTCCAAGCAATATCGTAGCGCTTGCCATCGAAATTGTGATTGTGAACTATACGAGCTTTTTTTAGTTTCTCTAAACTGATTTCTGGGGGTTCGCCAAGTGTATATATTAGCTCACCGTTAGCATGGTAAATAGATAGTCCTAAGACTACTTGAGAATCTTTAGTAATATTTTTCACTTCTTCTTGCAAGAAAGTGCGATCGGAAATATCTTGTTGCAGCAAAAACTCTAGGGAATCAACAGTCGCCCGAGATACCTGTTCTAATTGACTTAAAAGTTCATTTTCTCGCCTAAAATAAGAGGGAACTAAAATAATTCCCTCTATCACAAGAATGCTAGCAAATACCCACAAAGCTATTTGCCTAGACAAGCGAGATTTGAAAAAACCCAAGAATGATAAAATCCGCAATGGCATAAAATTTACTATTTTGCAAATGGCTAATTTAGGACATAGGAAAAGAAACCGGGTTTCTCGTAATAAATTTTGGGTTGGTCAACAAATCAACTGCGCCGAAACCGGGTTCCTCACATCCTCTGTGTAATTCCTGTAATTGTCAGCAGTCAACAGCCAGCAGCTATTAACTGTTAGTTCTTGGCTGACGACTAACAACGAATGACTGATGACCCCGCCCAAAAACGGATACCAGCCCCCGACTTAACTCGTGGATATATAAAAATTTTAGACCAAAGTTCAAGATCCCAGATTCACCTGTGCAGTAAATCTAAAATCTAAAATCTAAAATCTAAAATCTAAAATTGACTGACTTCGGACTAACTAGCAGACCCCTTAATAATATAATAAACAAATTAAACCGAAACTGCGCTGACTAACCTGCCTAGAAGCAGATAAGTATTCATATCGCCCTTGCCTTTGACCTGGATAATTCCTCTGTCTTCAAACAGATACTTATTTTGCAAGATATCGTAAGTTGATTGTGTGACTTGAATCGCGCCGGCAACCCCGTGGGATTCCATGCGGGCTGCTGTATTAACGGCATCGCCCCAGAGGTCGTAAATGAATTTTTTAGTGCCAATAACCCCCGCAATTGCAGGCCCGGTATTGATGCCGATGCGAATGTTAATTCCTGCATGATGTTTGGCATTAAAATTTGCTAATTCCTCCTGCATATCTAAAGCCATTTCAGCAATGCTTTCGGCGTGGTTGGTGCTGGGATTTGGCAAACCTCCCACTACCATGTAAGCATCTCCAATTGTTTTGATTTTTTCCAAGCCGTACTTTTCCGTTAAACCATCGAAGGCTGAAAAAATTTCGTTGAGAAACTTGAGCAATTCTTCGGGAGATATTTGTGCTGAAAGCACGGTAAAGCCTACGATATCCGCAAACAAAATCGTGACTTCTGCGAAACCGTCAGCAATACTGCTTTGACCATCTTTTAGCTTAGCAGCAATGGACTCGGGTAAAATATTGAGCAGCAGGCGATCGCTCTTTTCCTGTTCTTTCAGCAATTCTACATTAGTTTCTTGCAATTGTGCGGTGCGTTCCCTGACCCGCTGTTCTAATTGTTTAGCATTTTGGCGCAACCTGCTGATAGATAAAGTTAATCCTGTCACCCCTAAAATTGAAAGTCCTGCTAACAGTAAAAACAGGTATTTCAGTTCACTGCGAGTATTTTGAGTGATGGTATCGAGAGGTTGAGTAATTTCTAATATCCCCCGTACATCTCCCACTTTCCAGTCTTTTTTGGGACTGAAGGAGTTAGTGTTGTGACAGCTAACGCAGCTAGGAGTTAGAATATCTGCCTCGGCATATCGAAATGCTGGCTTGCTGTGAAAATCCTCACGTCGGAAAAATTTTTCTGTCGGATTTTTCATCAAATAGGTAATAGCTTGCCGTTCAAAGTCGTCTCGGACTCCGCCTTCTTTTCGCCGCCAGGGAAACGGGTAGTCGCTGTAGAGACGAACTGATACTTCGGGATTTTTCTTTGTGATATTGTTGCCGAGTTCTATTAAGAATGTGGCAGGTACGGGAACTGTTACTTTTGTCGGGTTGTAGTCGTGGGTAAAGTTAATTGCTTTAGCGGTGTTTAGAGGATTGACAACATCGGAACTGTAAAGGGTGCGTGCTTCTTTAATAGCTTGGGCGTAGAGGGTGGCATTTTGGAGGGCTTGCGATTCGATTAGGGTTGAGGAAAGACGAGACATATGTGCCATCGCTACTCCTACACCTACACAAAATAAAATTGTCACCGCAAGCAGAATTCGCTTGTAAATTAATTGGCTGATGGCAGCCCGAATGCGAGAAATCAACTGGCGCATGGTATCCTCAAGTGTGAGGTTTAAGCTTGATTTGATTTTATGCACTACTAACATAACACTGCTTGTTCAGAGTGTTTTGCTGGCGTCAGGGGTAAAGCCAGACTGGAGAGTGCAAAGGATGGTTAATTATTGTTTACCGCGAGTGTTTCGCTTATCCGTAAGAATACGCATAACTTGATAGTGGTTTTCTGTTGAGTGAAGTACAGATGATCGAGTAAGCACAAGGCAGTACCGTGTCCCTAGTTCACGCATTTTTTGTTCTATCTCGGTTAGGATAGCAATTGTAGTCTATGGTTGGCGATCGTGAATTCTGACTCTACTGTCTCACCTACTAACAAGGAAATTTTTCCGGGAGAAGTTTTCGTCAATACTGCGGATTTTGATACCGGCATTCGGCGGCTTTTACCGAAATATGACGAAATGCTGGATGTATTAGCAGCCTGCATTGCTAGCACCAACCAGCGGATTTTAGAACTGGGCTGCGGTACGGGGGAACTGAGTTTAAAAGTTCTGGAACGCTACCCGTCGGCGGAAATTGTTGCTGTGGATTATTCGCCGCGAATGCTGGATTTTGCCCGCGCCAAAATAGAGTCGGCAGGATATGCAGCTAGGTGGACTGGCATAGAATTGGATTTTGGAGAATGGGCGAACAATCCAAATTTTTCAGGTTTGGGCGATAAGTTTAATGCTGGCATTTCATCTCTGGCAATTCACCATCTTGAGGATGAGATGAAGCTGAAATTGTTTCAACGGATTGGCGAAAGTTTAACTGCTGGCGGCTGTTTTTGGAATGCCGATCCTGTGGTGGCAGAATCGGCAGCAATCAAAGATATTTATCAAGCAGCGCGGGAAGATTGGGCGCTAAGTCAGGCGGAAACTTTAGCACAAATTCGGGCAAAGGTGGGGACGAGTGTTTCTTACGGGTATTCTAATCCCGATCGCCTAGCTACACTTGCGGCACAGTTGGAAATGCTGGCAAATGCGGGATTTGAGACTGTGGCGGTTCCTTGGAAGTATTACGGTATGGCGGTGTTTGGGGGATTTGTTAATTAAATTATTTAAGGATTAAAATTGAGCGATTGAAATCGCCTCTAGACAAACAAAGTCCGCCTCCGCGGACTAAGAAATGAGCAAACACCATTTGTCAATTTAAGGGGCGGGGGCGGTAATTTCTGTAGGTGCGATCGCCCCCGGTGCAGGTACTGCTTGCTTTTCCAGTAGTTGGCGCTGTTTGTTCCGAAATTCTGCGGCCGCATCGTTCAAATTTTGGCGCTGTTCGGTATTAAATTCTTCCATGCTGCGGCCGCCTCCCAATCGGGATCTGTGAATTAAGTCAAATATTCCGCTGCCGCTGCTGCGGCCGGAAAAAGGGTCGGTGTTGTCTTGAGTTTGAAAGTCTTGCAGCGGTTGGGCGTTATTATTATTTAAACTGCTGGCTTGAGCGAAGGTTGCTTGAGGTGATAAAATAGCACAGGTGGCGATCGCGCTTGCAGCAACCCAAATCATCAATTTGCCCGATCGAGAAGTTTTGGCTTTCATAATTTATTAGTTTAACCTTCAAAAAAACAATTGTATCTCAACAATATGCTGACTTGTGGCTAAATATTGTACCACTCAAAAGCTAGTCAAGGGCGGGCTAGAAGACCGCCCCACAAAAATCGATCGCCCTTCCTCACGCAAACCGGCGGCGCAGCAGGGGTTGAATGCTCAGCAGCGCTACGACATCAAAGGCTAGCAAGACTAACAGCGCTCCTCCAAAGGTAACATTACCCCAAGGAGCGTGCATGACGACGCTAGCTAGCGACCAATCGCTGTGCAGGTACAAATAGCGGATGGGTTCGATCGCGTAACTCAGAGGATTGAGAGTTACTACAACTTGCAGCCACTCTGGCATAAACGACAGCGGCGCGAGGGCGGTGCTGGCAAATAATAGGGGCAGGTTGGTAACAAAAATAACTGCGATTAATTCTACGTGGCCCGGAAGCGCGAAGGCTAAACCGAGGCTGATGCCGGTGACGCCCAAAACTAACAGCAGGACTATTAGGGCGATCGCCCCCAGTCCCGCAAGTCCGGGGAATCCCGCGCCCAAAAACGCGCCTGCTGTAACGATTGCCCCTGTTTGGATAAAGCTGAGGGTGACGATGAAAATAGCCGAAGCTAGGACGATCGAGAATCTGGAAGCTAGGGGCGCGACTAACAGGCGGTTGAGAAATCCGAATTCGCGATCGAACATGATCGGCAAACCGGCATTCAGCGCCCCGGCAAATGCAGTAAAAACAATCACGCCTGCGCCGAGAAATTGTCCGTAATTTTGGCTTTCGCCGAACAAGCCTGCGGGAGCATTTTCAAACAGCGCGCCGAACAAAACCAACCACATCAGCGGCTGAATAATTCCTGCAACTAGCGTCGAGGGGCGGCGCTGCAATTGAATAAACAGGCGTTTGGTTAAGGCGAGGGTTTCTTGGATAAAGTCGCCCAGCAGGGAACTCGAAGTGTCAGCGGATGGCGTGGCGAGTGGCCGCTGCTGGTTGAGGTTGTTGGGGGATGTAACAGTACCGCTCATAATTGCTTGTTGATTAAATCTAACTATCTTTAGGGTAGCAAGTCTGGAGGTATTGGTGTGGTTGGGGGGGCGATCGCTTTTTGTGTGGAGTTTTGGTAAACTGAATATCATGTTATCCCACGCACCAGACCTCGCCGAACAAGTTAATGATTGGGAATTTATCGAATTGTGGGTAGATCCGATTGTTTTTCCCCCTCGTATTTTGATGTTAGTGAGTGGAAAGAATGGAGGTTTTTGTATTTATGACCCATCAGCAAACTATAAGTCTCTGTTTTTAAGTTCAAGCTATGATGAGGCTCATTCATGGCTTTTGGAAGATGAGTATGAGCGCTGCGATGGTCGGCTTTTAGCGGAGGAAATTGCTTGATTTTTTTAGAGGAGATATTGTGGTCAAATTAAGTATAAGCTCTCATTAACGCTACTGAATATGCTACATTGAGTATGAAGAATTTGGCAAAAAAATGTCTTGTACTTTCACGGCAATTGTTTATTGGGAAGAGGATGTTTATGTAGCCGAGTGTCCTGAAGTGGGAACGGCTAGCCAAGGAGAAACGATCGAAGAGGCGATCGCCAATCTCAAAGAAGCAACGGAACTTTATTTAGAAGAATTCCCTCTGCCTAAAACTTCCCCCCGTCTGCTAACTACATTTGAGGTATTGAGTGCCTAAACTACCGCGAGTTAGTAGTGCAGAAGCCATCCGGGCTTTGGAACGCTTAGGCTTTATTCAAGTACGGCAGCGAGGCAGTCATGCTATTTTGAAGAAACAACTACCGATCGATGATGAGTCGAATCCTCAAGGCGCGATCGAGGTTGGCTGTGTAGTACCAGTGCAGCGCAAAACTTTGGCAGTTGGAACCCTCAAAAGTATTCTAAATCAGGCAGGGATTTCTGTTGAAGATTTTTTGAGAAATCTTTAGATATATAGAAAGAGGCGATCGCACTTGGGTTAAGGAAGGGCGATCGCACTTGCTGTGACAGTGTTATCCTAGATAAGAGAGGGATCGGAATAGGGAGGAAAAAATTTTGTCAACTATCACCGATATTGGCACTTTAATTAGCCGCAATCCTGACATACACGGTGGCTGTCCAATTATTGCCGGGACGGGTGTTACAGTCCGGCGCATTGCTATTTGGTACAAGCAAGGTTTGAATGCGGAATAAATTGGCGATCGCATCGGGCATTTAACTCTCACCCAAGTCTATGCAGCTTTGACTTATTATCATGCTAACCGAGAGGAAATTGATGCTGACATTGCAGCGGAAGAAGCTGAGGGCGATCGAATAGAAGCATTGAGTTGCGATCGTCAGATTCAAAAGCAGCCGACAGATATAGTTTTAGAAATACCAACAATAGCCAACTATCCCAGCCGCCGAGAATTTATGCAATTGCCGTTAGAAGAGAGGCGAAATATTCTGGCAAAACAAGCTGAGGTAATGTTGCAGCATTACCAGGAAGATAGAGAATGGCAAGAATTAGAGTATTAGTAGTCACTTATAAAGAGCGAGCGCTCTTTCTTTTAGCTGTTGTCGTCTTTTTTTTCTATCGCTGGTTTTGATTTGGTCACGGTCTTAGTTTTTTTGCTTTCAGTTGATGTTTTTTAGTTGAAGTTTTTTTCTTTACATCTAATTATGTCTTCTTGTCTTCTTTTTGTGTTTCTTCTTTCAGAATCGCCATATCTAATAATCTTAATTTCTGGTTTTTAGGATAATTATTAATATAAGAAATCAACCATTCTTTGAAACCTTCAAATTTTTGTTTGTCGCCAAATTCAACAAGAGGAATAGTCCACAATTCTCCGTGTCTGGCAAAATATATTCCGATGTTTTCAATGGATCTGTCATTTGGATTGCCATTTACGCCACCAATAAGTGATAAAAGGTAATAGCCTAAAACTTGGTTAATATGGTTTCTGTCTAATTTAAGATTTTTAGTTACTTTTATGTCTATTAGAGTATTATCAATAATTAGGTCAGCATCTGCACCGCCAACTAACCCTGAGCCTGCGCCAAACGTTGGATTCAAATAGCATTTCTCTTTTGCTTGAAAATTATTATTATCCACAAGTGAAATGATTGATTTTATGTCTTTGATATCTTCATGGTTATAATTGTCGAAATTTTCGTCAATAATACCTGCTCTATAATACACATCAAGCTTTGCAAGAAAAATTGTATTACAAATTAATTCATCAGTTAGCAGTCCAGTGTGAACATAATTTTTATAGTTAACTTTTGTCTGTTCATATTGGTTAGTAATAATTATTAAAAGGTCTTTTGTTTGGAAAACTTTGTCACGATGAAAGCCAGTCGCTATTTCTGTTGACAATAAAAGCCATCGAGATAGCATTTTAAATGAACCGTCTGCCACCCAATAGTCGTTTTGAAGAAAAGTATCTTTATTGTGGTGCTGTAAATAAAATCGAAGTAAATAGTCAAAAGCTGTCCCAACAATTCCATAATTATTTGTCAATGGTGGTGCTTTAAGTTCCGCCTTTAAATTAAAAAATGGTGTTAAAAATTCAGTCTTGAATTTATCTCGAAGTTCTTGATTATTTCGGCCCGACAAGAGTGATGTTAAACTCATAAGTTATCTTTGTTAAGTTTTACTTCAAGAATATGCTTGTCGTCCGTAACAATATAGCTGGCATTTTCAATGATCGCAGACTCTACAACCATATCATCAGGATCAGCATCGACGACTCTGAGAGTATTGGTGAACGCCACTAGCTGCGAGAGGCTCGATCATTCAAATAATAACACACTCTGAAGCACCTTAGTAAGTTTTATAACCCCAAACCCCAAGAGCGATCGCCACTGTCTGATTATTTGAGAAACAGGCGATCATCGCTCAAATCAGCAACGAAATCGAACCTGCCTCGTTTACCCAATTGATGGCAAAATGTCAAGGCTCACAACGCGAATTATGTAAAGCAATTCAATCTTTAGCCCGACGGGCAATAATTGCAAAATTGAGCTGTGAAGCTGAAACCGTTTTCACGATTCCACCTGTGTTAAAACAGTATGTTAAAATGGTTGCATAATAGTCTTAAATATCTACCTAAATGAGATAAAACCATGACCGCAACTCCTCTCCAACCTAAGCAGATGCTCAGTTTCGAGCAATTTGTCAAGCAACTTCCCGATGAAGAAGGCCGCTATGAACTCGTCAATGGAGAAATTGTGAGAATATTACCAATCAGACTGCACGAAACCCTCGCTGAATTTCTTTCAGATGCTTTCAAAGACGAGGTAAAAAGACTCAAGCTCAACTACTGGGTATCTGGCAGAATTGTGGTGAGGACGTTAACTCCAAATGGTAAAGAACAAGGTCGCAATCCTGATGTGAGTGTAGTAGATAAAACGGTCTGGGACTCAGCTCCTTTCGCTTACTCAGCACTAATTGAACCGCTGCAATTAGCAGTAGAGATAGTATCAACAAATTGGGAAGATGATTATATCGACAAGCTGGATGAATATCAGCGGCTGGGAATTTCTGAATATTGGATTGTCGATTATTTAGCTTTGGGAAGCAGAAACTATTTGGGAAACCCGAAAGAACCGACTGTTTTTGTTTACCTGCTTGATGAAAATGGGGTTTATCAAATGACTGCTTACCGAGGGATCGATCGCATAATATCCCGAACTTTCCCAGAATTAGCACTGACAGCAGAGCAAGTATTGGATGTATGATCTCAAATTCAGCTTAAATATCGGTTTATCTCGTTTATGAACAGGCAAGATGCCTGTTCCACAATAAAATTCACTCTTTGTGGAACAGGCATCTTGCCTGTTTCTGACGAACTTTTCCCTTCCCTCAAACTACGATCGCATCGCCGCCTTTTGTTCCGCCTTCAAATCGCGGTTGCTAGCAGCAGCCAACTCCGCATCCAACAGCGTCTTACCAGTCGCGGCTAAATACACATCATCCAAACTCGGCCGAGATTGAGCAATCCCAAACGCAGGCAATCCCGCATCTTTCAAAGCTTGCTGAATACTCACCAGCGCATCGCTTTGGGCACTCACTACCAAATTGAGAGAATTTCCTTGGGCGCTGTTGATAATTACTTCCTGTACAAAAGGCAGAGACTGCATTAAAGCTTGGGCTTTTTGGGCTTCTTCGATCGGCGAAAACTCCCGAATCCGCAGAGTCACCCGATCGCCCCCAACCCGATTTTTCAACTCCTCCGGCGAGCCCTGTGCAATTACTGTACCCTTGTCAATAATCGCCACGCGATCGGCCAAAGCATCCACCTCTTCGAGATAGTGACTCGTAATCAAAACCGTAGTACCTTCCTCCCGCAAGCGCCGCAGGAAATCCCACACCACAACCCGACTTTCAATATCGAGCCCCACAGTCGGTTCGTCTAACACCAAAACATCCGGCTGGTGAAGCAACCCAGCCGCCAAATCCAAGCGCTTGCGAATACCGCCGGAATAAGTACCAGTCTTTTTATTTTCCCACTCCTCCAAACCGAGGAGTTGCACCATTTCGTCAATCCGCCCTTTAATCGTAGGGCGCGGTAAATGGTAAAGGGCTGCTTGCAGTTGCAGGAGTTCCCGGCCGGTCAACACCTTATCGAGAGCCACTTCTTGAGCCACATAGCCTAGTCTCTGTCGAGCAATTCTCGGCTGGCTGACTGCTGAAATGCCAGACACTTCAATCCGTCCGCTGTCTGGCGATGTTAAAGTACAAAGTACCCGCAGGGTAGTGGTTTTACCAGCACCGTTGGGGCCTAGCAAACCAAATATTTCCCCCGGTTCTACCTTGAAGGAAACATCTTTAACGGCTTCTACAGTGCCGTAGCGTTTCTGAAGATTTTCAATTAAAACGGCGGGAGCCATATATTTTAAGGATGAACTGGTTGTTAATATTTTGACACTTCTGGGCTGAATTTGCCGGAATGGGCGATCGACCATTCCGACTTCCTGTGCTTGTGGCGATCGCACCATCCTCCTCAACCGGAAACTGCTTATAGTTTTGATTCTTAATATCAGTTTAAAAAATATTAACTTTATAGCGGTTTTCAACCCTGATATTCATCAGTTTTTCCACTCTCCAATCTCCCATCTCACATCCAAAAAATTATGAGTTTTGAGTTAATTATAACTTTTTAGTTAACAACTCAAAACTCACAAGTTTTCAACAAGTAGAGATGCACCCGAAACCTGTTATTTTATAATTATCTCTACCTATAGGCTGATGTGTAGCGAGATTTTGATAATTAACACTCTGGTCAAACACATCACACTTTCGATCCAACTATTAAACACAAAAAACTTCCCGAAGTGGCAAGTTATACTTGTAATGAGTACCCCAACAAATGTAATTGTATGCCCGTGCTTTCAACCCCCGATAGTGATCAGTCATTACCAATTCTTTAATCAAAAATCGCAAATCGAAAATGGTATTAACTCCCCTAAAGAAAGTTGGCTGCCACGTCTTTAATCGACAATTTTTACCCAACCGCGGCGAACGTTGTAAAGCAGTCGGTTGATGATGGCATACTCATCTTCATTCAGTGTTCTTTCTAAGAGTGCAGATCTGAGCTGTCTCCGGTCGTGGCGAGTCACGACGCTGGAGAACATGACCTGACCAAATAACTCTTCGAGTGTCATTTGGGATACTGACATGATAAACCTCCTAGTTGATTGAGACAGATAAAATTTTAACAGGCTTGTTGTATTTGTATTATGCACTCTGGGAGCGACTTCAAAGGCGATCGAACACATTGACACGGTGTGATTTTTTGGTTAAAAATCTGTGACCGAGACTTTGATTCCCAGTGACTTGGATCTCTTAAATTTGTGATGCTTGTCACAGTTGACAGTTGACAGTTGACAGTTGACAGTTGATCGAAGGAAGAGGGAAGAAGGAAGAAGGAAGAGGTGAGAGGGAAGAGGGAAGGAGGGCAGAGGGTCGATCGCGACAGCGATAAATCTCAGCTTTCCAGATCGCCCTCAAAAGCCCTCAATCCCGTTCTAATCGGTTCTCAACATCATTAGACCTCTTGCAAAAATAGCTGGGACGGGCAAGATGCCCATCCCACAAAAAGTTTTTTCTCTTGTGGGATGGGCATCTTGCCCGTCCGAAAATTTACTTAAAAGGACTTTTGCAAGAAGCCTATTTTTCCCTATGCCAATTTTCCAGCTAATTGAGGCATCGGTCAATAGTCGCCACAACCGACTCAGCCAAGTCTTTCAGCGCGTAACCCCCCTCCAATCCAAAGGCGATGCGACGGGTGAGTTGCAGGCAGTATCCGGTGAAAGTACCGAAATCTGACGGAGCCAGAGTCATGCTCGCCAGGGGATCGGAAACAGTAGCGTCGTAACCCGCGCTGACAATCAACAAATCCGGTTCAAATTTTGACAAAAACGGCACGACAAGAGATTCAAAGGCGCTCAGGTATTCAGCTATACCGCCGCCCGGATACAGGGGAATGTTCAGCACGTTGTCGTAGGCCCCGCGCTCCTCGGCATCTCCCGTTCCCGGATAGCACGGAGATTGGTGCAGGGAACAGTAGACAATTTGGCGGCAGTTTTCCACCAAAGATTGAGTGCCGTTGCCGTGGTGCACGTCCCAGTCAAGGACGGCGACGCGATTGATTCCCGGCTGTTCCAGGGCGTAGTGAGCGGCGATCGCAGCATTGGAAAACAAGCAAAAACCCATCGCGCGGGCGTTTTCGGCGTGGTGTCCCGGCGGCCTGGCCAGCACAAAAGCCGGTTCCCCCGCAGCCACCACTCGATCGACCCCATCGAGCCAAGCACTTGCCGCTAGCAGCGCTACGTCGTAACTTTCTGCAGAAATCGGCGTATCACCGTCGAGGTAGCCGCCTCCCCGGTGAGCCAAATGTTGGACTTCTTTGATGTATCTTTGCGAGTGAACTTTTTTGATAGCCGAGAACAGTGCTTGTTCGCGCTGCGCCACTGGGGTGGGCAGTTGCCACTCAATTTGAGCCGCCCAAGGAGCAGCTTTCAGAGCATTGACGATCGCCGTTAAACGTTCTGGTCGCTCTGGGTGAAGCATTCCAGTCTTGTGCAGCAAAAAATCGGGGGAGTAGATAACGGGTAGCATCAGCAGATTTTAGAGTTAATTTTTTATATCTTAGATTTTCATTTTGATTTAATTCGACATTCGGCTTTGTGAAATTAAAATTGCGTCCGGGCAACCATTTTAATTGAGATCATCTGGGGCTTTGTAAAAAGATTTTTTCTTAATGTGCGCTGTTGAGAACTCGCTTCCGGATCTAACCCCCTGCGAACTCTCCATAGCACCCATTAAAGCTGGCGCGATCGATGCTTTCTTTTAATTTTTTAGATAGCACTCAAAAAAACTCACCAAAACATGAAAGCCGACCGCCTCAAAAACCATTTCTAGCTCCGGCAAATTGATGACTAAATCACCAACTACCAACTTACGAATTTCCCTCGTTTCGTCCCTTAACTTTTCTGGCAACTTTCGGCTAAACTCAAAGGCAAATTGTGATATAATTTTAGGAGTAATTTGCAATATTTGGCAGCTCTACTGAATCCAAATCGATTTTATCGCATTTTTGGCATTTATAGCGGTCAAATTTAAAGTTTTAACGGAGTTTTTCAACCTATGAGTATGTCTGAGTCGCGGATAATCCCGACGGATCTGGGTGGTGAGATGTCCCGATCGTACTTGGAATACGCCATGAGCGTAATTGTCGGTCGGGCGCTACCAGATGCGAGGGACGGTCTCAAGCCCGTTCACCGACGCATTCTCTACGCCATGAACGAATTGGGCTTGACTCCCGATCGACCATTCCGCAAATGCGCCCGCGTCGTCGGGGAGGTGCTGGGTAAATATCACCCGCACGGAGATACAGCGGTTTACGATGCGCTGGTGCGGATGGCTCAAGATTTCTCCATGCGGGAACGCCTAATCAACGGCCACGGCAACTTCGGCTCCGTTGACAACGACCCGCCCGCAGCCATGCGGTACACAGAATGTCGCCTCACAGCCCTGACTAGCGACTCCATGCTGCGTGACATCGACTCCGAAACAGTAGATTTCGGCGACAACTTTGACGGTTCCCAACAAGAACCCCTCGTACTCCCGGCACGCATCCCCCAAATTTTGCTCAACGGTTCCTCCGGGATTGCCGTAGGGATGGCAACCAACATTCCACCGCACAATTTGGGCGAAATAATTGACGGTTTGGTAGCGCTAATCCACAATCCAGCAATGACCGACCTGGAATTGATGCAGTACATCCCCGGCCCGGACTTTCCCACCGGAGGGCAAATTCTGGGGAGAGGTGGCATTCGCGATGCTTACACCACCGGGCGCGGTTCGATTACAATGCGCGGAGTCGCCGGCATTGAAACCATCGAACATCCCGGCCGCCCCGACAAAGAAGCAATTATTATCACCGAATTGCCTTACCAAACAAACAAGGCAGCCCTAATTGAGAAAATTGCCGAACTTGTCAACGACAAAAGATTAGATGGAATTTCCGACATTCGCGACGAAAGCGATAGAGACGGAATGCGGATCGTGATCGAACTCAAGCGCGATGCCTATCCCCGCGTCGTCCTCAACAACCTCTACAAACAAACACCCCTCCAAGCCAACTTTGGAGCCAATATGTTAGCGCTAGTAAACGGGGAACCCCAACTACTTACGCTCTCCCAATTCCTCAATGTCTTCCTAGACTTCCGCATTGAGACAATTACTCGCCGGACTCAATACGAACTCCGCAAAGCAGAAGAACGCGACCATCTCCTGCAAGGTTTATTAATTGCCCTAGACAACTTAGATGCAATTATTCACCTAATTCGCGCCGCTGCCGATTCCGCAGCAGCCAAACAGGAATTGATCGATAATTACGGTCTTTCCGAACAGCAATCTGACGCAATTCTGCAAATGCAGCTCCGGCGTTTGACAGCCTTGGAAGCGCAAAAAATTCAGCAAGAGCACGAAGAACTGCGAATTAAAATCGCCGATTTGGAAGATATCTTAGCGCGCCGGGAACGCATCTTAGAAATCGCCGAATTTGAAGCAGTCGAAATCCAAACCAAAATCGCCACTCCCCGGCGCAGCGTCATCGAACACGCCGAAGGAGAAATCGATGAAAGAGATTTAATTGCCAACGAACAAGCAATTATTCTGATTACAGAGCAAGGCTACATCAAGCGGATGCCTGTCAGCACTTTCGAGGCTCAAAGTCGCGCTACTCGCGGCAAAGCAGGCGCGAAAATGAAGGAAGATGACGGAGTAGAACATTTCCTTTCTTGTTGCGATCACGACAGCGTTTTGTTCTTCAGTGACAGGGGCGTAGTTTACTCTGTCAAAGCTTATCAAATCCCCGTCTGTTCGCGGACTGCTCGCGGCACTCCCGTGGTGCAACTGCTGCCGATTCCTATAGAAGAAAAAATCACTTCTATGGTGTCAGTGACAGAATTTACCAGCGAAGAATATTTGGTGATGCTAACTCGCGGCGGCTATATCAAGAAAACCGCACTTTCTGCTTTTGGCAACATCCGCACTAACGGTTTGATCGCAATTTCTCTAGAAGAAGGCGACCAACTGCGCTGGGTACGGAGAGCGAAAGTTGGTGACAGCATTATCATCGGCACGCGCCAAGGTATGGCGATTCATTTCCGCACCAATCACGAGCAGTTGCGCCCGGTAGGCCGCGCGACGCGGGGTGTAAAATCAATGAAATTGCGATCGGGCGATGAGTTGATCAGCATGGACATTTTGCCTAGTTCAATTGTTGCCGAAATAGCTGAATTGGAAACTGAAGAATCGGACTTTGAGGGAGCTAATATTGCTCTATTAGAAACTGAAGACGCGGATTTTGAAGTAGCAGAAATTGCTGAATTGGAAACTGAAGATGTGGAATTAGAAGATGAAGAATTAGAACTGCAAGCTGAGGAAATTGAAGGCGAAGATGCCGAAGAAATCCCCACAGTTAGCAGCGAAGTTCCTTCGGTGTTGGTAATCACCACCAACGGCTACGGCAAGCGGGTTCCAGTTTCTCAATTCCGCCTACAAAGACGGGCTGGCAAGGGATTGACGGCTACTAAATTCAAGTCGAAAAAGGGCAAGGATCAGGTAGCTGCCCTGCGAATTGTCAATGAAGATGACGAATTGATGATCATTACCAACCGAGGTATTATTATCCGTCAGGCTGTGAGTGCAATTTCTACTCAATCGCGCACAGCAACGGGTGTGCGGGTGCAGCGGTTGGACGAGGATGATTCGATCGTAGCTGTGGCTTTGGTGCCGGCTTCGGGTGAAGAGTCGATCGAAGAATCGGCATCTGAGGAAGCGACAGAGGAGTCATAGATTAATAGTTTGTAGGGTGCGCTGCGGTGCACCATTGGTGTCAACTTAAGGTCTGATGTAGTACCAGTCTGCTGTCTGACGATTGGTGCCAGATCCCCCCTAGCCCCCCTTAAAAAGGGGGGGACAGAGTATTCTCAAAGTCCCCCTTCTTAAGGGGGATTTAGGGGGATCGAGACTACGCTAAAAGCAAAATTTTCAAGTATTCTAGGCTTAGGTTGACACCAATGAAATCTTCCCTCAAAAGTCAAATATTTTTTCCGGTGAGGTAATGATGAGTCAACTCCAAACCAAACTACTAACTGATACCTGGGTTACAGCGACTTGGGATGAATATATAGAAATTATTAAACAGCCGGAGTACGATCGAGCAAAATGCTACTACTACAACGGACAGTTGAGGATTGAAATGGCAGCAGTCGGGGCAGATCATGCTGATGACAACGGAATTATCGTCATCTTAATCAATTTATTTGGCATTGCTAAAGGTATAAAAATGAGACTGCTGGTCAACTGTAGCTACGCCAAAACAGGTGTCAGAGGCGCTCAACCTGATGCTTCTTACTACATCGGAGACCGCGTACAAATGGCACCTCGCGGCAGTTCGGTAGTGAATTTAGATAGCGCAGTTTCCCCAGATTTAGCAATTGAAATTGCCGACAGTTCTCTCGTTGACGATTTGGGAACAAAAAGAATGATTTATGAAGAATTAGGAGTGTCTGAGTATTGGGTAGTAGACGTACAAAAAGCGCAAGTTATTGCTTTCAAAATAATTGCTAACCGGGGAAGCGAACGTCTGACGGAATCTCAAGTTTTGCCGGGGCTAAAAGTTGCTTTATTAGAGGAAGGTTTGCGCCGCAGTCGCCAGACGGACAATACAGAAGTAGGCAACTGGTTTTTAGAGGAAGTTCGCGGGAATCCTCAATAGTGCGATCGACTGCATTCTTTTTTTAACGGGAGGCTAGAAACCGGGTTTCTGAGGTCTACCTGTGTCCGGCGCTGGAATCGTTGACAATTGACACGATAATTGCTATAGCATAATAGAATCAAAAAATTAATAGCAAAAGTCTGTAAAAATGCCTTATTTAACAGTAGCAAACGACATCAAAGCAGTCATTTCTCAATTTTCCCAAGCTAAAATACTGTGGGTTGACACAGAAATAGCAGACTATAAATCCAACCCCAGATTATCTCTGATTCAAGTGTTAGCAGACTCCACCGATGCGACAGGAGATGCCACGTTTTTACTAGATGTATTAGATAAACCTGAATGGGCAAAAAATTTCATCAGCCAAATCATGGTAAATCCAGATATTGAAAAAGTATTGCACAACGCCAGCTATGACATCAGGTTTCTGGGCAATGACGATGCCAAAAATGTCACTTGCACGTTGCAAATGGCAAGAAAGATTCCAGCTTACATTCTACCATTACCCAACCGACAACTCAAAACATTAATAGAAACACTTTGCGGCATTGCTTATGTAGATAAAACAGAACAAAGCGGCGATTGGGCCAAGCGTCCCCTGTCCCAGAAGCAGCTAGAATATGCCAAAATGGACGCGGTTTATTTAGCGAAAGTGCATCAGCGCCTGCGAGAAATCCTTGCCCAATCTTACCCCGATCCCGCCACAGAAAAATTGACCGCCTTGGGGGAAAAATATCAGGAAATAGAATCTCAGTGGAAGCCCCTAGATGCAGAAATTGCTGAAGTTAAGGAACGATTTAAAGCGGGGATGCTGGCGCAAAATCTCAAAGATAGTTCTTATTTTCAGCTTTCCAGTTCGATAGCGATGAAAGTTGATTTTATGACGCTGGCGAAACTAACGCAAGCTGAGGGAATTGAGTTGAATTTTCCGGTGACGCTGACAAAAGAAATTCAAAAACAGTTAGGGGAAGTCATCGCCGATCCATCTTTGAAAGTTGAAGATATTGCTAGTTGGCGGTTGAATTCTACGATCAAGCAGGGTCGAAAATCAACTACTAAGAAAATTGCGCCGGAACCGGCTAGCGAGGATTTAACAGCATTGGGGGAAAGGTACAAAGAAATTTTGCCTGAATGGAAGTTGCTGGATTCAGAAGTTGAGCATCTGAAAGAGCGCATTAAAAAAGCAATGTTGGTGCAAAATAAGAGAAATACTCCCGATTTTAAGTTATCCAGTTCCTCGATTTTGAAGGTAGATTTTGCTAGCTTGGCAAAACTTGCGCTATCTGTGGGAGTTGAGTTAGATTTTATGGTGACGCTGACTCAATACATTCAAAGGCAGTTAGGGGAAGCGATTAACAAAATTGATGTGAAAATTGATTATATTACCAGTTGGCGGATGACGGCTAAGACTGTGGAAGATGAAGACGAGGAAATTCCGTTTTAAGTCAGGACTAAGGCAAGTGTCACACTTAAATCTAGTTGTAAGGATTTAGTAGATTACCTGCCTCCTGCCGACACTCCTCAATATAATTTTTTAAAGTAGCTAGGGAGTTGTCAGATGTTGAATTAAGCCCTGAACCAAAAACACTCTTAATTGCTGTATCACATTCTCGAACAGGAACAATGAAATCTCGAATAGTCTCAAAGCCATCGGCTTCAATATTTCTGAGAACAAGTTGCTCTAAGCACCATAATCTATGATTTAGAGACTCTTTAATGATAGGTAAGTTAACTGTTGCTAAGGCTTTGATGAATCTTTTATCTCCAGTAAAAATCTGAGCAGATTTATCTTTTTGGATAATTTGTATAGCATGACTTGTGAGAATGGCTTCACCTTGATCGATATTTTCAATATTGGATAATTGAATAAAAATTTCTTGGTCAATATCAGATTCAGATATTTTTGGTAAAGTCTTAGAAAGGTAAAGAACTTGTTTATAATTAATCAAAGGATCTTCGGGTTTTCGACTTTTCCCTCCTTCAAATTTTTTCCAATCGCCTTCAAATTTATATTGTGCCGTCTCTAGGATATTAACTTGCTCAGAACTAGCATCAAATAATTGAAGAGTCTTATCGAATAGCTGGAATGTAGCAAGCTTTTTAATTATGTCATTATCAATGCAATAGATACAACTAGACAAAGCTATTCTCCTAAAATCTGGTCTAAGTAATCAGCATTATCGTCACTTAATTCCTCCCAATTTAGATGCTGCTCTAAAAAATTGTTAATAGTCTTATGTCCTTCTTTAGTAGGATTGATTAAAGTTACACATCCCATAGACAATGCAAAATAATTTCTATTATACCAGCCATAATTTAAAGCTAATGCAGATGGATCAATAGTTGAGTCACTTTGAACAAGTTGAATAATTTTATTCTTTAGGTCTTTTGCATTGTTAAATTTTTTCTGGCCGAGGGAGTTATCAAAACTATTGACTAGCAGTTTAACTGCAAACTGATTGCTATCTCTTTCTTCTAGATCATCAGAGTCTTGCTTAATATCATCATCAATCAAAATACCTTCTTTAATATGACCAAGGGCAAGATGGCCCAGTTCATGGGCAAGATCGAATGCTAGACATACTGGTTGTGTCTTACCGCTACTCAAGACAATCACGGGATGCTCGGCTTGCCATTGGATCATGCCTCTAATATTGCGGGTATTTTGAGGGTAATTCTTAAAATAGACAACAGCGATACCATGTTCCCAACAGTAATCGAGCAAGCTGTATAAAGTGACTTGAGGATGTTTGGCAACGATCTCTGAGCGGACTTGATGAGGGTCAGATGGTATGGGTTTAAATTCGAGCTTTATAGCGTCAGCAACAACTTCAGCAACCCGTGAGGCAAGTTGATGAGCCACATCAGGTACATCTACTTTATCCTGTTGATGGTACTTGAATTTGGTGTGGAGTAAGGGCTTAAACTGAGGCTTCTGATTCTCGGCTAAGAGGCTCTTGAGGTCTATGTGTAGACGTTGGGCAATATGACCAGCACCCTCTAGGACGGCGACGGGTTTATTGTCTAGTTCTTCATTCCACCAACTGGGCAAACCTTTTTCTTGAACGAAACGTTTTGGGAAACCGATCGCCGAGAGTTTTTTATAGAGAACAGACATTGATAATGTTTGTGTCATTGGCTTGCCCTCCTTATGAGAATTCGCGTAATATCATTGTAACCTAATTCCAGAGAATTTGGCTACTATTTTTTTATACAGCGTTGAGATCTATCCTACCATAGGATAAACTTTCGCAAAAGCAACACCAAAGGAAAGTTACGAACCCGAACGATTCCCATCATAGAAAATTTGCGATCGCTCCTTTCGTCTTGGCAACCTAACACTGGCCCGACCTACCTATTTCCCGCTCGCCACCGCTGCGCCTTTGCAGTTGATTTTAATCCGCCATATTTGAGCAAGGTGGGCAAAAGCCCACCCTAAATCCTACTTCCTTACCGTGAAATACTCATTTTTAGCATAGACGCTAATAATGCAGTCGCCGACTTCAAAAAACATCCCCTCTTGCTCATCTTTAGAAAATTGTAAGTTGCCATACTTAGAGCTGAGTTCATCCGCAGTCGCCGCTTTTGCCTCCATTTCATCGGGGATAAGTCCGGTAGAACCGATATAGAAAACCAGCGGTGAAACTTTTTCCCTGTACACTTTTTCAGCATAAGCTTCTAGTCGCTCGTTCGCACTAGCTAAAGCAGCGACAAATTCGTCTCGCTTGACATCTTCTTCCTGCCATTTTGCTTGCAAAAGGCGCAGCAAGCTGTCTGCACCAACTTTTGATAAAGTAGTGGCAACAATACCGTTATTCTCTAATCCCAGAAACTCATCGAAAATCAGTTTCATCAAGTCGTCAACTTTGGTGATTTTTGTTCGGGATGACAGCGTTTTGTGTGCGAAGACGACAGGCTCGTCTAAGGTGATGTCAAATGTCGGTTTTGCTAGTTTTTCGCCTGTGTTTTTATGGTAAACTTCGTAAAGGCGATCGAGAAATTTGTTGGCTGAGTGCAATTTGCCGAAGTTGAGGATGTTTTTGCTGCCGATGTCGATTTTGTAGCTGACTCGCGAATCTACTTCACCGTTGGCGATCGCACTTTTCAATTCCGTATATTCCGTAGTCGTCGGAAAGTTGATGTAAAGGCTTTTCGATAGATAATGCTGTTTCAATTCTTCCAATTGTTCCGCCGTATAAGCATCGGATTCTTCCTTCAAATGAGCCGAGAGAATGCTGGAGATAATTTTAATGTTTGCCAGTTCCTCAAACACTCCGTCAAGGCTACCGTAACGCCCGTCAAAAGGCACTAGCGGCAAACTCTCTAATTTAATATCGTACTCTGCATGGAAGTCAAATTCTGCCACAGGCGAGCCGTCTTTTTCAAGTACACCGCTTTTGTTGAGCAAATCAAACACTACTTTGCTGCTGATTTTGGTTCTGAGCGACTTAATATTAACTTCGCCGTCGCTGACAATAGTATAATTGTTGAAAGTATTGAGGTCTGTTACCAGAATTCCTGCAACTTCTGCGATTAAAGTTTCATCCTCAACTTTTACCAGCTTAACTTTTCGGGTAATCAGCATATTGATGCTAGCTGTATTTTGATTGATCGCAAATGAACCCATCCGCACGTATTCGCCGCCATCTAAAAATTCAGTTTTCAGCCAAGGCTTGACAATTTTACCGTTTTCGTCGCGCTTTCCTTCAACTCGCTTTAAACCTTTGCGCTGATAGTTTTCTTGCAAGTGTTTTAAGTTGATGATGATGCTGTTGCTGTTTTCCTCTAATATCTTGACTAACTCCAGCAGGGAAATTTTGTCGCTGACTTTTACCCGATCGCCCATTTGATGATTTTGCAACACATCAGGCGCAAACACAGCCCCTTCCAAATCTTCCGTAAACCCTGCTATTTGGGCATTTGTCAAAGCTTTAGCGTGTTTTTCAGTCAAAGTAGCATCAAAGGTGCTCGCCAGCGCATACTTCGCCGTATTCAAATTGCCGTCAGCGAGGTTAGCTTTCGCAAAAGCAAACACCGACTCATCAGTTTGAGCAACGGGAACCTCTAGTTTGTCATATTCAGCTTGGGTGACTTGCTGATATTTGTAAAACAGTCCCTGATCGTCTGCTTTCAGCCCGCAGATTTTCAGAGTGCTCGATGAACCGTTTATTTTCTTGCCACTTTTGGAGACAAAAACTTGATAATCGTATTCCTTAATTAACGGTTCTTCCAGCGGCGGCGCCACGGAACCGCCTAACAATTTAGTGCTGTCGTAAAGAGCATCATAAACCATTTTAACTTCGCCAGCGCGAATACAATTTCCCGATAAGGTGTTGGCAATTTTGGATAGCAGTTTAAAGTCAGCACAGCCATAGGATATGGTATTTGCAAACACATCCATGTCTTTGAGTTCTTCACAAATTTCCCCTAATTTCGCCGATTCAGAATTAGCACTTGGGTCATTTGCATAACCGTCTGTGTGCAAATTAATTGCTGTCACTTCTCCCGCTTTTACCAGAGATTTAGCGAGTTCCATCGACTGCGAGATGCAGGTACAGCCAGCGGTGTGGATTTTTTGAATTGCTTTGATATATTGAGAGTCCATTTTCATCACTTCTTGAATCGGAATTCGCTGGAAGTGACAAATCACGTCCCCATTATCAGCATAGGAAATTAAGCTGATTATTAGCTGGTAATTGTTGTATTCGTCTAAGGTCAAAAGCTTGATTAGGGTTTCTTTCAGCGGTTTTAAGTCATAATACATTGAGCCGGAACGATCGATAATGATGATGCTGTGGGCGACGGATTTTTCTGGGATATCACCGGGCTTTCTTTCTAGATTTGTGCGATCGACTAAATAGAATGCCTTTGCGTTTCCGGCAAAATTGTAGAGGGTAAATTTTGTGCGATTATTTGAGGCTGCTTGGCTGCTGGAACTTTTGACCTGAGATGATTGTTTTGCTTGTCGTGCCATAGTTTTCACCCATGTTGACCTATTGTTCAACTTTATCATGACACGCGCTTTTGTTGATGTCAAGGCCTGTAGCAAAAATTATCTGCGAGGCTGAATAAGCATTAATATTTAGTGGCGGTTAGCAAAAGTAATAGATGTAAGTAAGTAGTGTAGTAAAGATTTAGTCGATCGTCCTATATTTATAAAATCCGCTCATCAAACTTTATTATTCACGATTCCAATATGGATTGGACTATTTAAGTTTTTTTGCTATTCAAGTTTTAATGAAAAGAGAATTTATTGAGTTTAAAAATTACCTTATTTCAGTGACATGAATCACACCCATTGAGCGATCTACGTTTTATTATAACTTTACTTAACAATCACTGGGCTGGAAACTCTATTTGCTTCTGTTAAGCTACAAATAGCCCGGAGATGAGGTGAATAATAATAAAAGTATGACTACTCTAAATTTTACATTGACAGGTTATCAAACGCTCGATCGCATTTACTCAGGAACTCGCACCCTAGTTTATCGCGGAACTCGGCTCTGCGACAAACAGCCCGTTGCCATCAAAGTCTTGCATAGCGAGTATCCAAGCTTCAGCGAACTCGTGCAATTTCGCAATCAATATACTATTGCCAAAAACCTCAATTTACCCGGAATCATCGAAACCTACAGCTTAGAACCCCACCAAAACAGCTATGCGCTGGTAATGGAAGACTTCGGGGGAATCTCTCTCAAGGCATGGATGGAACAAGGGGAAACTCTACCGAATTTGAGTGAATTGTTGCAAATGGCGATCGACATCAGCAATACATTAGATATACTTTGCCGCCACCGGATCATTCATAAAGATATTAAACCCGCCAATATTTTAATTAATCCCCAAACAAAACAAGTCAAACTGATTGACTTTAGTATTGCATCTTTGCTGCCCAGGGAAACTCAAACCCTGATCAATCCTAACGTACTCGAAGGAACACTTGGCTATTTGTCACCAGAACAAACTGGAAGGATGAATCGCGGCATTGACTATCGAACTGATTTCTATTCTTTGGGCGTGACTTTTTACGAATTGCTGGCGGGAGAGTTGCCGTTTCAATCCCATGATGCGATGGAATTGGTACACTCTCATATTGCCAAGCAGCCGCCATCACTACATGAAATCAAGCCGGAAATTCCGCCGGTACTCTCGGAGATTGTCAGCAAATTGATGGCAAAAAATGCTGAAGACCGCTATCAGAGTGCTTTGGGGCTGAAATTTGACTTAGAATTTTGTTTGCGTCAATTACAAGAAAGTGGTAAGATAGAAGGTTTTGAAATAGCTCAGAGGGATTTGTGCGATCGCTTCATCATCCCCGATCGACTCTATGGACGAGAAACCGAAGTAGAAACCCTACTCCAAGCCTTTGAAAGAGTTAGCCTTGGGGCAACAGAAATGATGCTCGTCGCTGGTTTTTCAGGAATTGGTAAAACTGCGATTGTCAACGAAGTTCACAAACCTATTGTGCGACAACGTGGCTATTTTATCAAAGGTAAGTTTGACCAATTTAATCGTAATATTCCCTTCAGTGCATTTGTGCAAGCCTTTCAGGACTTGATGGGGCAATTATTTACAGAAAGCGATACCCAGATTCAACAATGGAAAAAGAAGATATTAGAGGCAGTTGGAGAAAATGGACAAGTCATTATTGAAGTGATTCCCGAATTAGAAAAGATTATTGGCGAACAACAACCTGCAACAGAATTATCAGGAACAGCCGCTCAAAATCGGTTTAACTTATTATTTCAGAAGTTTACTCAAGTCTTTACCAGTGTAGAACATCCCTTAGTGATGTTTTTGGACGATTTGCAGTGGGCAGATTCTGTATCACTGAAGTTAATCCAAGTTTTAATGGCAGATACTCATTATTTATTACTAATTGGAGCGTACCGCGATAACGAGGTTAATCCAGCGCATCCATTAATGTTAAGTTTGAGTGACATTCAAAAAGCACAAGCAATAATTAATACCATTACCTTAGCACCATTGAGTCAAGAGACCATCAATCAATTCGTCGCAGATGCCCTCAAAAGTACAGAAAATTTAGCTTTACCTCTTTCCCAATTGGTGTTTCAGAAAACCCAAGGAAATCCCTTTTTTGCCACTCAATTTCTCAAAGCCTTATACAAAGATAATTTCATTCAATTTAACTTAGAGTTAGGCGGTTGGCAATGCGATCTTGTTCGAGTCAAGGAACAAGCCTTGACCGATGATGTTATTGAATTCATGGCGTTGCAGTTACAGAAATTGCCCTTAGCTACTCAAGATATTCTGAAACTTGCGGCTTGTATTGGCAATCAGTTCGATTTAGGAACATTGGCAATTGTTTCGGAAAACTCAGAAGTAGAAACAGCAGCCAATTTGTGGAAAGGGTTGCAAGAAGGGTTGATTTTACCTCAAGGTGAAATTTATAAGTTTTATATGGAGCCAGAAAATCTTGCTATTACGTCTCAAGAGTCTCAAACCGCTACCTACAAATTCTTACACGATCGCGTCCAACAAGCCGCCTATTCTCTGATCCCAGAGGAGGAAAAACAGGCAACTCATCTCAAAATTGGGCAACTGTTGTTGCAGAAGACTTCGCTCAACGATCGCGAAGAAAAACTTTTCGATATCGTCAATCATCTCAATGTCGGGAAATCTCTGATTACCCAACCATACCTTTGCCATGAAGTCGCCCAGTTGAATCTTGCAGCCGGACGCAAAGCCAGAGCAGCAACGGCTTACAGAGCTGCGATCGCCTATTTTACAACGGGTATTGACCTGCTCCCAGGCGATCGCTGGCAACATCAATATCAGCTCTGTCTCGCCCTCTATGAAGGCGCAACAGAGGCAGCTTACCTCAACACCGATTTTGAACAGATGGAACAGTTAGCAGCAACGGTGCTGACTCATACCCATTCCTGGCTTGATCGGGTGACTACATATCAGGCTAAAATCCAGGCTTGCATCGCCCAAAATCAACATCTAGAAGCTTTGCGGCTGGCGCGAGAAGTGCTGAATCAACTGGGGGTGTATCTCCCAGAGCAACCTACACAGGTAGAAATCAAGCAGGGGCTTCAGCACACCCAAACACTTCTGGGCAGGCGATCGATTGAATCACTGTTAGAGTTACCCGAAATGACTGCACCGGAGCAAAAAGCAGTAATGGTTATTATATCGAACATCATGTCTGTTGCTTATCAAGTTGCTCCAAACCTGTTGCCCTTACTCACCTTTATTCAAGTCGATTTATCCGTGCAATACGGGAATACAACGGAGTCAACCTATGGTTATGTCCAGTATGGGTTGATGTTGGTTGCCATTTTGAAAGATATTGATGCAGGCTATCGCTTTGGGCAATTAGGGATGAACCTGTTACAGCGCATTGATGCCCGCAAGGTCGCTGCTAAAACGATTTTTGGATTCAACACCTCCCTCCGACATTGGCGAGAACCCGCAAAAGATACCCTTGACGGGTATCTGCAAGCTTACGCCAGTGGACTAGAAACGGGCGATCTTGAATATGTTGTCCTCAGCCTGATGTGCTACAGCTACACGGCTTATTTCAGTGGGCAGGAACTTTCTGCTCTCAAACAGACGATGGATAAACACCGCAAAGTCATCCAGCAATTCCGTCAGAATGGCTATTTTCGCATTCAAAGTATTTACTATCAAGCGGTACTAAATTTGCTGGAACCTACGGGTGAACCAGATCGATTGTGTAGCAAAGACTATGATGAGGATGAGATGATTCAGCTTCATCTACAAGGCAATCAATTGATAGCGCTCTATCAACTCTATTTTAATAAACTGCTCCTTTCCTATCTGTTCCATCGCTATGAACAAGCGGTCTTAAATGCCCGTTTGACAGAACAGTATTTGCACACAGCAGTAGGACTGATGCACGTTCCGCTCTTCTCCTTCTACGATGCGCTGCTACAATTAGCGATTTATCCAACTGCCAGTCACACAGAGCAAGCAGCTATTCTAGATAAGGTCTCTGCCCATCAGGAGAAACTTCAGGAATGGGCATTTCATGCACCCAGCAATCAGACTCACCATTGTGCGCTAGTTGCCGCAGAACGGTGTCGAGTTCTAGGTGAAAAAGTCAACGCCACAGATTTGTACGATCGCGCCATTGCTCTTGCTAAAGCAAACGATTACATTCAAGAAGAAGCTCTGGCCAATGAACTAGCCGCCAAATTTTATCTAGATTGGGGCAAAAAGCGCATTGCCCAGGAATACATGATTGAAGCCTACTATGGCTATGCTCGTTGGGGCGCAAAAGCCAAAGTCGCCGACTTGGAAAGACGTTATCCTCAACTGCTTGCTCCCATCCTCCAACAAACCCGTTCTCCCCTGTCAACTAACGAAACTATCTTCGCATTGGGGAGTGTCACATCCACAATTTCCGCTACATCCAGCAGTAGCAGTGTCTCTGTTGCTTTAGATTTAGCCGCTATTCTTAAAGCTTCCCAAACTCTTTCTGGCGAAATCGAACTCGAAAAACTGCTCTCATCGTTGCTTTCCATTGTTATCGAAAATGCGGGAGCAGATAAATGCGTGTTAATGCTCTTGCGAAATGATCGCTTGCTGATTAAAGGCTCAATGGCGGTGGGGATGGAGCCAGTCGTGTTGCAAAGCCTTCCTATTGAGGACAGTCAGGAGATTCCCCTGAAGCTGATTTACAAAGTCTTGCACAACCAGCAGACTGTTGTGCTAATTAATGCGAGTGCCGATCGGATTTTAGCTAATGACCCGTATATCATTCGTCAGCAGCCGTATAGTATCTTGTGTAGCCCGATTTTGTATCAAGGCAAGTTGAGGGGCATTTTATATCTAGAAAATAATTTAGCAATAGGGGCGTTCACGAGCGATCGCGTGGAACTGCTCAATTTGCTATGCGCTCAAGCTGCTATTTCTTTAGAAAATGCCCAACTTTATGAGCGATCGCAGCATTATGCTCAACAATTAGAGCGATCGCTCGATCGGTTGAGTGCAGAACAATCTCGGTTGCAAGCATCCCAGCAACGACTCCAGCTATTGGTTAAGCAAACTCCAGTAGCCGTCATAGAGTGGGATATCAATTTTCTGGCTACTGACTGGAACCCAGCAGCAGAACGAATCTTTGGCTATACCAAGCAGGAGGCTTTGGGTCGTCACTTCACATTTATCGTTCCTGAAGTGATTCAAGCACAACTAAAGGGAGTCAGCGTCGATATTATATCGCAGCAGGGTGGTAATTACAGTATTAATGAAAATCTTACAAAGGATGGCAAAACGATTATTTGTGTTTGGTATAACAATGTACTTATGAATGCAGATGGCGAGTTAATAGGAGTTGCTTCGCTGGCAGATGATATTACCGATCGCAAAGAAGCAGAACTTGCCTTAGAGCAGAAATCCCTTGCATTAGAAAATGCCTTAAACTCGTTACAGCAAGCCCAGATCCAAATTATCCAAAGTGAAAAAATGTCTGCCCTAGGTAACTTAGTCGCCGGAGTTGCCCACGAAATCAACAATCCCGTCGGCTGCATTATTGGCAACGTTGGTGCTGTCCAAGATTCCATCAATGACCTATTTGGGCTGATTGACCTCTACAACGATAAATTCCCTCAACCAGGGACTGAAATTGAAGAGGAATTAGAGACAATCGACCTGGAATATTTACGCTCTGATTTACCCAAGTTAATCAGAGCCATGAAAGATGGAGGCGATCGCATCACCAGCATCAGCAAGAGTCTCCGCACTTTCTCCCGTGCCGATAGCGACCAAAAACAAAAGTTCAACCTCCACGAAGGAATTGATAGCACGATCTTGATTTTACGCCATCGCCTCAAAGCAAATGATACTCGTCCAGCGATTGAAGTTGTCACCAACTACGGGAATATTCCGGCTATCGAATGCTTCCCCGGACAATTAAATCAGGTGTTTATGAATATTATAGCTAATGCTATTGATGCTTTAGAAGAATCAAATATCGGTCTAAGTTTTGCAGAAATCAAAGCGAATCCTAACTGTATAACCATTCAAACATCGGTCAAAAATAAACAGGTAAAAATTGCCATCACTGATAATGCTAAGGGGATGAGTGAGGAGGTAAAATCAAAGATTTTTGACCATTTATTTACTACGAAAACTGTCGGAAAAGGTACGGGATTAGGACTGGCGATCGCGTGGCAAATTGTCGTAGAAAAACATGGCGGTTCCCTGAATGTTAATTCTATACTGGGATCGGGAACAAAATTTATCATCACTTTACCCCTTCAGGAAAAATAAACAGATTAACTTTTCCCTGACATTCAGACTCATTCAACAAACCCATCATTAACTTTCCGCCAATAATAACAATGAATAACTCCTCCACAAACTACAACCTAACGACAACCCATCAAATTCCCCACTATCAAATTGTTGAAACTGTTTATTCAGGAAGTCGAACCGTAGTCTACCGAGCCCTTCGTACCAAAGATCGACTACCTGTCGTCATCAAACTGCTGAAAAATGAGTATCCTAGCTTCAGCGAACTGGTGCAGTTTCGCAACCAGTATACCATTTCCAAAAACCTTCATCAACCTGGAATTATCCAGACCTATAGCCTGGAGCCCTATCAAAATGGCTATGCCTTAGTCATGGAAGACTTTGGGGGGATTTCTCTGAAAGAATGGGTAATGAGCGGAAATCTACAATCTTTACAGGAGTTTTTAACTTTAGCGATCGCACTGTGCAACACCTTAGATATATTGTATCGGGAGCGGATTATACATAAAGACATCAAACCCGCCAATATTCTTATTAATCCAGAAACCAAACAAGTCAAATTAATTGACTTCAGTATTGCATCTTTACTACCACGAGAAACCCAAACCTTAATCAATCCCAATGTTTTAGAAGGAACACTTGCTTATATTTCTCCCGAACAAACAGGAAGGATGAATCGGGGAATTGACTACCGTACAGATTTTTATTCTTTGGGTGTAACTTTCTACGAATTACTCACGGGAGAATTACCATTTCAATCAAATGACCCGATGGAATTAGTACATTCTCATATTGCAAAACAATCACCAAATATGAATCAACCTCACCCCAACAGTCGGCGGTTGGCGGGTGAGGTTGATTTTCCTATTCCCCAAGTCCTTTCTGATATCGTCATGAAACTGATGGCTAAAAATGCTGAAGATAGATATCAAAGTGCTTTAGGGTTGAAATATGATTTAGAAAAATGTTTAACTCAACTTCAAGAAACTGGTGAAATTCAGAGTTTTGAAATAGCTCAGAGGGATCTGTGCGATCGCTTCATTATCCCAGATCAACTTTATGGACGAGAAGCTGAAGTATCAACCCTAATCCAAGCGTTTGAAAGAGTCAGCCTTGGTGCAACAGAAATGATGCTGGTAGCTGGGTTTTCGGGGATTGGAAAAACAGCAGTTGTCAACGAAGTTCATAAACCGATTGTGCGGCAACGCGGTTATTTTATCAAAGGGAAATATGACCAATTCAATCGCAATATTCCCTTCTCTGCCTTTGTGCAAGTATTCCGCGATTTAATGGGGCAGTTGCTTAGTGAAAGCGATACCAAATTACACATCTGGAAAACTCAGATTCTTCAGGCGCTAGGGGACAATGGGCAGGTAATGATTGAGGTGATTCCCGAATTAGAACGCATCATCGGTAAGCAAGCACCCGCTACAGAACTATCAGGAACTGCGGCACAAAATAGATTTAATTTACTGTTCCAAAAGTTCATTCAAGTCTTCACAACTAAAGAACATCCATTGGTGATGTTTTTGGATGATTTACAGTGGGCTGATTCTGCCTCACTCAATTTGATACAACTTTTGATGAATGAGTCGGAAAGTCGCTATTTATTAACGATCGGGGCTTACCGAGATAATGAAGTTTCACCAGCGCATCCCTTAATGTTGACCTTAGATGCGATCGCCAAAGCCAACGCCACCATCAATACTATTACTTTGGGTTCCCTCAGTCAGGGTAGCTTAAACCAGCTAGTCGCTGACACCCTCAACTGCCATATTTTGAGCGCTCAACCCTTGACAGAATTGATTGCCGTCAAAACAAAAGGCAATCCCTTTTTTGCCACCCAGTTTCTCAAAGCACTGTATCAAGATGGATTGATTCAGTTCACCCCCCCAACCCCCCCTTACCAAGGGGGGGCTACGGGGGGGTGGCAGTGCGATCTGGCAAAGATTCGCACTGTTGCCATTTCCGATGATGTCGTGGAATTTATGGCATCACAGTTACAAAAACTGCCGAATTATACCCAAGATATTCTCAAATTAGCCGCTTGTATTGGCGCACAGTTTGATTTGAATACGCTGGCGATCGTCTCCCAACAATCGGAATCTGATGCAGCCGTCGCCCTCTGGAAAGCCTTACAGGAAGGGCTGATTATTCCCCAAAGTGAAATTTATAAGTTCTATGTGGGCGAACTGGATACAACCCAAAACACACAAACTGAAACGCTCAATTATAAGTTCCTCCACGATCGCGTTCAACAAGCCGCTTATTCCCTAATTCCTGAAGATCAACAACAGTCAACTCATTTAGCGATCGCTCGGTTGCTGCGACAAAGCACCCCAGACACCGAACTAGAAGCCAAAATTTTCGAGATTGTCAACCATTGGAACAGGGCGATCGCAATTATCCTTGACCAATCGGAAAAAGATAATCTTGCCAAACTTAATTTAATTGCTGGACGCAAAGCTAAAGCCTCGAATGCTTACGAACCAGCTTTCAAATATTTCACTACAGGTATAAATTTACTGTCTGATGGTGCTTGGCAGACCCAAACCAGCCTGATGTTAGGATTGCAGGAAGGAGCAACAGAAGCGGCGTATTTATGCGGTAATTACGAGCAAATTGAGCAGGGAGTAAAGGTGATTTTAGCTGCCAATCTCCAAGCGACCGAGTACGTTAAAGCCTACGAAATCCAGATTCAAGCCTATACAACCCAGGGGAGATTTCAAGAGGCGATCGCGATTGCCCAGACTGCTTTAACCAAATTTAACACTTATCTTCCAGAGCAACCGACATCGACAGATATAACATCGGCTGTAGAAAAGGTAACGGAATTGCTTAATGGTAGAACTGCTGAAGATTTACTCGATTTGCCGGTGATGACCGAACCAGAAGCATTGGCAATTATGCAGTTACTTTCTAGTGTTACCGGCGCAGCCTATCTTTCTGCTTCCCAACTATTTCCATTTATTGTTCTGACTCAAGTTATATTGTCGATTCAGAAAGGTAATAACTCCCTATCAGCCTTTAGTTACAGTAACTATGCGGTTTTATTGAACAAGATGTTAGGGGATTTGGATACAGCTTATGACTTTGCTCAGATGTCATCACAATTAGTGGCAAAGCTCAATGCACGTTTTATGGAGCCAAAAGTTAATCTTCTCTTAGCCGCATTTTTTATCCATTATAAATCTCATTTTCGCAACAGTTTAGCTTTATACAAGGAAGGTTTCCAGACAGCCCAGGAAGTCGGCGATTCAGAGTTTGCAGGCTATAACGTCCACCATTTGTGTCAGTGCGCTTATATAGCTGGTAAGGATTTAAATACTTTGGTGACAGAAACAGAACCTTATTTAAATACCCTATCCAAGCTCAATCTCAAAACATCTTTAAACTACTCTTACATTATTTTACAAGCAGTTGAGCGGCTCCAAAATAGTCAAAACCAGTCAATTTTGACAAATAAAACAGAGCAAATACACGCTGCACTCACCGCTACTAATGATTTAATTGGATTGCATTATTATTGGGTCTATAGCCTGACTACTTCCTATCTCCTCAATCAATATCCACAGGCAATTCAAGATGCAATAGAAGTGCGTCAAACCATAGCAGTTGCAGGAAGCGGGATTAGCGAATTAGTTTTTTACTTTTACGATTCCCTGACAGCACTAGCTACCCATACCGAAGCCACAGACAAAACCGAACTGCTGGAGCGGGTTTCCAAAAATCAAGCCATACTCCACCATCGTGCAGTTTCCGCACCGATGAATTTTCAACATAAATATGACCTAGTAGAAGCTGAACAACATCGGGTTTTAGGCAAGAATTATGAAGCAGGGGATTGCTACGATCGCGCCATCGCTGGAGCCAAAGCCAACGAATACATCCAAGAAGAAGCCCTAGCAAACGAACTAGCTGCTAAATTCTACCTCAACTGGGGTAAAGAGAAAGTTGCCGCAGGTTATATGCAAGAAGCCTATTATTGTTATGCCCGTTGGGGAGCAAAAGCCAAAACTGATGATTTGGAAAACCGCTATCCCGAATTGCTTTGCCCGATTTTGCAGCAGTCCGAACCCTCGATGACAATGTTAGGCACACTAACAACGATCGCATCTCCCGGCTATTCCCTTCACTCCAACACCCGCAAAAGTTCTAGCAGTTCTAGCATCAATACAACCCTTGATTTTGCTGCCATTCTCAAAGCCTCCCAAGCACTTGCGAGGACGATTCAATTAGAGGATCTGATCTACCAACTGACGCAAATTATTCTGCAAAATTCGGGGGGCGATCGCTGTGCGTTAATCTTACCTTCGGAGAATCAAGTTTGGGAAGTACGGGCGATCGCCACACCCACCGCCACCGAACTGTACACCGAACCCCTGGAAAACAACCCCAATCTCCCCATCAAACTGATTCAATATGTCAAAAACACTCACAAAGTCGTGGTGATTGACGATCTAGAAACCGATTTACCCGTAATTGATAATTATTTGACACTACAGCAGCCGAAAAGTGTCCTGTGTTTACCAATTCTCAATCAAGGAAATTTGGTTGGTATTTTGTATCTGAAGAATCGCTTAACCAGTGGTGTGTTTACCAGCGATCGCATCATTATTCTAGACTTTCTCTGCTCCCAAGTGGCTATTTCTCTAGAAAATGCCCGGCTTTACAATCAAGTCAAGCAGACCCTCACCGACCTGCAAAATGCTCAACTCCAAATTGTCCAAAGTGAAAAAATGTCTGCCCTAGGTAACTTAGTTGCCGGGGTAGCCCACGAAATCAACAATCCCGTCGGCTGTATTATTGGCAACGTTGGTGCTGTCCAAGATTCCATCAAGGACCTATTTGGGCTGATTGACCTCTACAACGATAAATTCCCTCAACCAGGGACTGAAATTGAAGAGGAATTAGAGACAATCGACCTGGAATATTTACGCTCTGATTTACCCAAGTTAATCAGAGCCATGAAAGATGGAGGCGATCGCATCACCAGCATCAGCAAGAGTCTCCGCACTTTCTCCCGTGCCGATAGCGACCAAAAACAAAAGTTCAACCTCCACGAAGGGATTGATAGCACGATCTTGATTTTACGCCATCGCCTCAAAGCTAATGAGACTCGTCCAGCGATTGAAGTTGTCACTCACTACGGGAATATTCCGGCGATCGAATGCTTCCCCGGACAATTAAATCAGGTGTTTATGAATATTATGGCTAATGCGATCGATGCGTTGGATGAATCAAATACAGGTCGAATTTTTGCCGAGATTCAGGCAAATTATAACTGCATTGCCATTACAACCTCCGTCGAAAATAATCTCGTTAAAATTACCATTACTGATAATGGAAAGGGGATGAATGAAGAGGTTCAAGCTAAGATATTTGAGCATTTATTTACCACTAAAGCAGTAGGTAAAGGCACAGGATTGGGACTGGCGATCGCCCGTCAAATCGTCGTCGAAAAACATGGCGGTTCCCTGAACGTTCAGTCTATACTGGGAAGGGGAACAGAATTTATCATCAGCTTACCAACTTAAGTAGAGCCAAAGAGTTATTTTTTTCCTGAGCTTCAGATTCATTTAACCATTCACTAACTTTACGTCAAAAATAGCCATGAATAACTCTCCCCAAAACCACAATCTAAACACAATCGCTCAAATTATCAACTATCAAATTATCCAAACAATTTATGACGGAAATCGCACCTTAGTTTATCAAGCCATCCGTACCAATGACCAACAACCTGTAGTTATCAAACTTCTGAAAAATGAGTATCCCACGTTCAGCGAACTCGTACAATTTCGCAATCAGTACACCATTGCCAAAAACCTTAACTCACCCCTAATTATCCAAACCTACAGTCTAGAACCCTATCACAATGGCTATGCCTTGGTGATGGAAGACTTTGGGGGAATTTCCCTGAAAGAATGGGCCCTGAAAGAGGGAAATAGACTCTCATTGGGGGAATTTTTAGAAGTGGCGATCGCACTCTGCAACACCTTAGATATACTTTATCGAGAGCGGATTATCCATAAAGACATCAAACCCAGCAATATCCTAATTAATCCCGAAACAAAACAAGTTAAATTAATTGACTTTAGCATTGCTTCCTTGTTACCGCGAGAAACGCAAACATTAATCAATCCTAATGTTTTAGAAGGTACACTCGCTTATATATCTCCCGAACAAACCGGGAGAATGAACCGGGGAATTGATTATCGGACAGACTTTTATTCCCTTGGTGTAACTTTTTACGAATTGCTGACTGGAGTTTTACCTTTTCAATCAAATGATGCGATGGAGTTGGTACATTCTCACATTGCCCAAGCACCAAGATTAATACATGAAATTAATCCGCAAATTCCCTCTGTCCTCTCAGAAATCGTCAGCAAGTTAATGGCGAAAAATGCTGAGGATAGATATCAAAGTGCATTGGGATTAAAATTTGATTTAGAAAAATGTTTACAGCAGCTAAGAGAAACTGGTGAAATTCAGAATTTTGAAATTGCAACAAGGGATGTGTGCGATCGCTTCCTCATCCCTGATAAATTATATGGACGAGAAACCGAAGTTTCAACCCTACTGCAAGCATTTGAACGAGTTAGCCAAGGGGCAACAGAAATGATGTTGGTAGCTGGTTTTTCGGGGATTGGGAAAACTGCGGTTGTCAACGAAGTTCATAAACCGATCGTTAGGCAACGCGGCTATTTTATCAAAGGAAAATTTGACCAATTCAATCGCAATATTCCCTTCTCTGCAGTTGTGCAAGCCTTCCGCGATTTGATGGGGCAGTTGCTTAGTGAAAGCGATGGCGAATTACACATCTGGAAAACTCAGATTCTTCAGGCTTTAGGGGACAATGGGCAGGTAATTATTGAAGTCATTCCCGAATTAGAACGCATCATTGGTAAGCAAGCACCTGCAACAGAATTATCAGGAACAGCGGCACAAAATAGATTTAATTTACTATTTCAGAAGTTCATTCAAGTCTTCACAACTAAAGAACATCCCTTAGTGATATTTTTGGATGATTTACAGTGGGCTGATTCTGCCTCACTCAATTTGATGCAACTTTTAATGAATGAGTTGGAAAGCCACTATTTATTGATGATCGGGGCTTACCGAGATAATGAAGTTTCACCAGTGCATCCCTTAATGTTGACATTGGATACAATCGCTAAAGCCAACGCCACCATCAATACGATTACCTTAGATCCCCTCAGTCAGGGTAGCTTAAACCAGCTAGTCGCTGACACCCTCAACTGCCATATCTTGAGCGCACAAGCCTTAGCAGAACTGATTGCCCTCAAAACAAAAGGTAATCCCTTTTTTGCTACCCAGTTTCTCAAAGCATTGTATGAAGATGGATTGATTCAGTTCGATCGCAACCTAGGAAATTGGCAGTGTGATCTGGCAGAGATTCGCTCTGTTGCCATGTCAGATGATGTTGTGGAATTTATGGCATTACAGTTACAAAAGCTGCCCTCTGATACGCAAGATATTCTGAAATTAGCCGCTTGTATTGGCGCACAGTTTGATTTGAATACGCTGGCGATCGTCTCCCAACAATCGGAATCTGATACCGCCGTTGCCCTCTGGAAAGCCTTGCAGGAAGGACTAATTATCCCTCAAAGTGAAATTTATAAGTTCTATGTGGGCGAACTGGATACAACCCAAAACACACAAACTGAAACGCTCAATTATAAGTTCCTCCACGATCGCGTCCAGCAAGCTGCTTATTCCCTGATTCCCGATGACCAAAAACAAATTACTCATCTGCAAATCGGGCAACTTTTGCTGCAAGATGCGTCACCGAGTACAAAGGAAGAGAAACTGTTTGATATTGTCAATCATCTTAATATTGGCAGATATCTGATGATTCAACCGTCGGAACGGACAGAATTAGCACAGATGAATTTGAACGCTGGAGGTAAGGCGAAAAATTCCACAGCCTACGCCGCCGCAAGGAGTTATTTCAAAACAGGGATTGAGCTATTACAACTAGACTGCTGGAAAACAGAGTACGAATTAGCCTTGAACCTCCATGTGGCAGCAACGGAAGCCAGCTATTTGAATGGTGACTTTGAGGATATGGAACAGCTAGCAGGGTTGGTATTGCAGGAAGCACTGACAATTTTCGACAAGGTTAAAATCTACGAAATTCAAATCGCGGCACAAACGGCTAGAAGCCAAATTTTAGTGTCGATCGCAATGGGCAGAGAGGTTCTAGCACAGTTGGGGGTAGAACTGCCGACGGAAGTAGAATCAGCCAAGATTGATAAAGCCTTACAAGACCTAAATCAGCAACAAAGCGGCAGAGAGATTGCTGGACTGATTGACTTGCCGATGATGAGCGATCGCACTGCGATCGCCGCGATGCAAATGTTAGTAATCCTCTTGGGACCAGTGTTCCAGGGAATGCCAGGTTTACTACCCTTCATGAGCGCGACGATGGTGAGGTTGTCACTCCAGTTTGGCAATACTCCCACCTCAGCGGTTGGCTATTGCACTCATGGTTTGGTGCTTTGTGCCTTTTGGGGTGAAGTCGAAACAGGCTACGAGTTTGGTAGATTAGCGCTCTCGTTACTAGAGAGGTTGAATGCTCAGGCCATGAAGTCATCCACTCTCAACGTGTTTGGGTCTTTCATTCAACATCATCGGCAAGCACTCTTGGCAACATTACCGACGTTTAAAGATGGCTACACAACTGGCATAGAAACAGGCGATTTTCTCTCCGGGGGCTACAACATAACAACTTACGCCTGGGATGCGCTGTTGGCAGGCGTAGAGGTGGACGCATTGTCATCCGAATTGGCTGCTTACAATGTTGTCCTGGCTCAGATGAAACAAGATTCGGCGTGTATTAATTTGGACATAGCGCGGCAGACGGTGCAGCATTTGAGAGAAACGGTGAGCCAACCCGATTGCTTAATTGGCACTATTTACGATGAAACAGTGATGCTGCCTAAGCACCGACAGGACAAAGCTCTCACCTCGCTCGCCGTTGCCTACATCTATAAACTGCTGCTTGCCTACTACTTTGGCAATTACCAGGCTGCCTTCGACTACATCGCTCAAAGCAAGTCCTACTTGATGGCAGTATCGGGATTAGTTTTTATTCCCATTTTTCATTTTTATGCTGCACTAACTCATCTGGCACTATTCCCCACACAACCGGAACTAGAACAAGCCGAAATGCTTGCTGTTGCCACAACCCATCAAACTGTTCTGCATCAGTGGGCGCAAAATGCCCCGATGAATCATCAGCATAAATGGTATTTAGTTGAGGCAGAAAAGCATCGGGTTTTAGGCAATAAAGCCGAAGCAATTGAACATTACGATCGTGCCATATCTGGAGCCAAAGCCAACGAATATATTAACGAAGAAGCTTTAGCAAACGAACTAGCTGCTAAATTCTACCTCAACTGGGGCAAAGAACGGATTGCTCAAGACTATATGACCCAAGCCTATTATTGTTATGCCCGTTGGGGAGCTAAAGCCAAAGTCGCCGACTTAGAAAAACATTATCCCCAATTACTCGCCCCTATCCTCCAACAAACCCGTTCTTCTCTCTCAACTCAGGAAACTATCTTTACTTTAGGGACTGTTACCTATACTAGTTCTGCCAGTTCCAGTAGTAATAGTGCCTCCATTGCTTTAGACTTAGCGACGATTCTCAAAGCATCTCAAAGTATTTCTAGTGAGATTGAACTGGAAAAACTGCTTTCAACTCTGCTTTTGATCGTCATTGAAAATGCGGGGGCTGATAAATGTGTGTTAATGCTCGTGCAAGATGATCGCTTACTCATTAAAGGATCAATGACCCTAGGCTCAGAGCCATTGGTGTTGCAACGCTTACCCGTTGAGGAGAGTCAAGAGATTCCCCTAAAGTTGATCAACAAAGTCAAGAATAATAGGCAGACTGTGGTGTTAATCAATGCCAGTATTGATCCGACCTTAGCTAATGATCCCTATGTTGTGAGCCAGCAACCCAAGAGTATTTTATGTAGCCCGATTTTGCATCAAGGTAAATTGCTGGGGATTTTATATCTGGAAAACAGTTTAGTAACGGGGGCATTCACGAGCGATCGCGTGGAACTGCTTAACTTGCTGTGCGCTCAAGCGGCTATTTCCCTACAAAATGCCCAACTTTATGAGCGATCGCAGCAATATGCTCAACAACTACAGGAATCACTGAACTCGTTGAGTGCGAGTAACACTCGCTTCCATAACTTGGTAAACAATGTGCCTGGGGTAGTTTTTCAATATCCCATGAGTGCCGATGGGATTATATCGTTGAGCTACATCAGTGCTGACTGTTACAGCTTGCTGGAAATTACCCCAGAGCAAGCTATGTCCAATTGGCAGTTTTTCCAAAATATGGTGCATCCAGATGACATCGCAAGTTTTCTACAGTCCCAAACTCACACCATTCAAAGCGAATCTTCCTGGCAGTGGTCAGGGCGAATCATCACGCCATCAGGAATTATCAAGTGGATTCATGGGGAATCTCAAATCCAAAGATTTGCCGATGGGTCTATGGTTTGGGATGGATTATATTTAGATATTACCGATCGCAAACAAGCAGAAATTGCCCTACAGCAGAAATCCCTTGCCTTAGAAAAGGCCTTAAACTCGTTACAACAAGCCCAACTCCAAATTGTCCAAAGTGAAAAAATGTCGGCGCTAGGTAACTTAGTCGCCGGAGTTGCCCACGAAATCAACAATCCCGTCGGCTGCATTATTGGCAACGTTGGTGCTGTCCAAGATTCCATCAATGATCTATTTGGGCTGATTGACCTCTACAACGATAAATTCCCCCAACCTGGGACGGAAATTGAAGAGGAATTAGAGACAATTGACCTGGAATATTTACGCTCTGATTTACCCAAGTTAATTAGAGCCATGAAAGATGGGGGCGATCGCATCACCAGCATCAGCAAGAGTCTCCGCACTTTCTCCCGTGCCGATAGCGACCAAAAACAAAAGTTCAACCTGCACGAAGGGATTGATAGCACCATCTTGATTTTACGCCATCGCCTCAAGGCTTCGGATACTCGTCCCGCGATTGAAGTTGTCACTAACTACGGGAAAATTCCGGCGATTAATTGCTTTCCAGGTCAATTAAATCAGGTGTTTATGAATATTCTTGCCAATGCTATCGATGCGTTGGATGAATCAAATATAGGTCGAATTTTTGCCGAGATTCAGGCAAATTATAACTGCATTGCCATTACAACCTCCGTCGAAAATAATCTCGTTAAAATTACCATTACTGATAATGGAAAGGGGATGAATGAAGAAGTTCAAGCTAAGATATTTGAGCATTTATTTACCACTAAAGCAGTAGGTAAAGGCACAGGATTGGGACTGGCGATCGCCCGTCAAATCGTCGTCGAAAAACATGGCGGTTCCCTGAACGTTCAGTCTATACTGGGAAGGGGAACAGAATTTATCATCAGCTTACCAACTTAAGTAGAACGAAACAGTTAATTTTTTTCCTGACATTCAGACTCATTAACAAACCACTCACTAATTTTACGTCAACAATAGCCATGAACAACTCCCACCCAAACCACAACAAAAACACAAAATCTCAACTTTTTAACTGTCAAATTATCAAAACAATTGATGAAGGAACTCGCACCTTGGTTTATCAAGCCATCCGTACCGATGACCAACTACCTGTTGTTATTAAACTACTGAAAAATGAGTATCCCACCTTTAGCGAACTGGTGCAGTTTCGCAATCAATACACTATTGCTAAAAACCTTAACTCACCCCTAATTATCCAAACCTACAGTCTAGAACCCTATCGAAATGGCTATGCCTTGGTGATGGAAGATTTTGGGGGGATTTCCCTTCAGGAATGGGCACTTAAAGAGAAAAATGCACTATCTTTGAGGGAGTTTTTAGTTCTAGCGATCGCTCTGTGCGATGCCTTAGATGTATTATATCGCGAGCGCATCATTCACAAAGACATCAAACCCAGTAATATTCTCATTAATCCCGAAACCAAACAAGTTAAATTAATTGACTTTAGTATCGCTTCTCTACTGCCACGAGAAACCCAAGCTTTGCTCAATCCCAATGTGTTAGAAGGAACGCTGGCTTACATTTCCCCAGAACAAACAGGCAGAATGAATCGGGGGATTGATTATCGGACTGATTTTTATTCTTTAGGGGTGACTTTCTACGAATTGCTGGCAGGAAAATTGCCATTTCAATCAAATGATCCAATGGAGTTAGTGCATTGCCATATCGCCAAAGCAGTACCATTAGTACATGAAATCAAGCCACAAATTCCATTTGTACTTTCAGAGATTGTCAGCAAATTGATGGCGAAAAATGTGGAAGAGCGCTATCAGAGTGCGTTAGGACTGAAATCCGATCTAGAAAAATGTTTACGTCAACTCCAAGAATCTGGGAACATTGAAAGCTTTAAAATAGCTCAAAAGGATCTGTGCGATCGCTTCATCATCCCCGACAAACTTTATGGACGAGAAACTGAAATAGAAACCCTACTCCAAGCTTTTGAAAGAGTCAGTTTAGGGAAAACAGAAATGATGCTAGTCGCTGGATTTTCCGGCATTGGAAAAACAGCCGTTGTCAACGAAGTTCACAAACCCATTGTACGACAACGGGGTTATTTCATCAAAGGAAAATTTGACCAATTTCAACGGAATATTCCCTTAAGTGCTTTCGTCCAAGCATTTCGAGATTTAATGGGGCAATTGCTCGCCGAAAGTGATTCTCAAATCCAGCAATGGAAAAATAAGATTTTAGAAGCTGTGGGAGAAAACGGACAAGTAATTATCGAAGTTATACCCGAACTAGAAATAATTATCGGACAACAACCACCCGCAGTCGAATTATCGGGAACAGCAGCCCAAAATCGATTTAATTTATTATTTCAGAAATTTACCCAAGTCTTTACCAGCCCAGAACACCCCTTGGTGATGTTTTTAGATGACTTGCAATGGGCAGATTCGGCATCGCTGAAGTTAATGCAGCTATTAATGTCTGATAGCAGTCATCTTTTATTAATTGGTGCATATCGTGATAACGAAGTCAATCCAGCACATCCATTGATGTTGACTTTGAGTGAGATTCAAAAAAACCAAGCAACGATTAATACAATTACTTTAGCACCCCTGAATCAAATAACGGTAAATCAGTTAGTTGCTGAGACGCTAAAATGTTCGTTAAGTTTGGCATCCCCTCTATCTAAATTGGTAGCTCAGAGAACTCAAGGAAATCCGTTTTTTGCCACCCAATTTCTCAAAGCATTACATCAAGAAAAACTGATTCAATTTGATGTGAAATTAGGCTGTTGGCATTGTGACCTTGCAGAAGTGACAATTCAATCGGTTACAGATGATGTTGTGGCTTTTATGAGTTTGCAACTACGAAAACTCCCGCCATCAACTCAAGAATTATTGCAGTTAGCTGCTTGTATTGGCAACTCTTTTGATTTAAATACTTTGGCAATTGTTTCGGAACAATCGGAGGTAGAGACGGCGGCTGCATTGTGGAAAGCCTTGCAAGAAGGATTGATTTTACCGATCGGCGATGTTTATAAGTTTTATGTTGGGGAAGAAAATCTAGCAGTTACTCAAGAAAATCAACAGACTGTTAACTACAAATTTTTACACGATCGCGTCCAACAAGCCGCTTATTCTTTGATTCCCGATGACCAAAAACAAGCAACTCATCTCAAAATCGGACAACTACTGCTGCAACAGATTTCCGCACAAGCAAGAGAAGACCGGATTTTTGAAATCGTCAATCAATTAAATCACGGAACTTCTTTAATTACCAAACAAACAGAACGAGAAGAATTAGCAAAACTCAATCTGATTGCCTGTCGCAAAGCAAAAAGTGCCACCGCCTATCAAGCGGCGAGTGAATATGCCACAGTGGGATTATCCCTGTTAGTAGAAAATACTTGGCAACAGCAGTATGAAATGAGTCTCGCCTTCTATGAATTAGCGGCGGAAGTGGCAATGCTAAATGGTGAATTTGAGGCGATGGAAAAGTTCATTGATATTGTGATTCAACAGGCACGCTCCTTACCGGAAAAGGTCAATGTTTACTGTATTAGAATTCAATTTCATATTTCCCAAAGTAAATTAACCTCAGCGATCGCGATTGGCCAACAAGTCTTACAACAGCTTGGCGTTACCTTTCCTGAAACACCCGCACCATCAGATCTTCAACAGGAAATCCAAGAGATTGAGGAACTCATTGGAGATAGGGAAATTGCCGATTTGGTTAACTTGCCTGAGATGAGGGATGCAGAAAAACTCGCTACTCTTAAGATTGTCAATATCATAATCCCAGCAGCTTACCTCTCTGGCTCTGCGCTGTACCAATTGCTGAATAGTTTGTCCGTTAAACTCTCAATTCAGTACGGTAACACATCCACTTCTGCTTTAGGCTATGCGACCTATGGCAGTATTCTCTGCAATTTCTTACAAGCCGTAGATACAGGATCGCAATTTGGTTCCCTGGGACTCCAGATCATTTCAAAACTCGATGCCAAAGCAAGTAAAACAGATGTTTTGATGATCTTGGGGATATTTGTTGTACACCGCAAATCTCACATTAAAGAAACACTACCCCTGTTGCAAGAAGGTTACACCGCTGCCCTAGAATTTGGAAACCTGGTAATGGCTGGATATAATGGGCACACTTTTTGTCTCAATTCTTTTTGGTGTAATCAATCCCTGGCTACCTTAGAGCAGGATATTAGCGCCTACTGCCATAGTTTGATGCAATTAAATCAATTGACAACCGCAAATTATAGCCGGATCTATTGGCAACCAGTTTTAAATCTGCTAGGTTTTGCAGAACATCCCACTTTTTTATCTGGAAAAGCCCTTGAAGAAACAGAATTTCTCCAGCAGCTACAGTCGGCAAATGATGGATATGGATTGTATATTTTCCATTTGTATAAACTGCTGCTTTGTTTCTTATTTGGAGAAATTGAGCCAGCGAAAAATCATGCTGTTGAAGTCAGGCGCTATTTTATGGCTGGTGCGGGATTAGTCACCGAACCAGTATTTTATCTTTATGATTCTCTGCTGACTTTGGCACAATTGAATCCACAATTAGATGAAACATCAGCAGAATTGCAGAGTGTAATAGAAAACCAAACTCAGTTGCAACACTGGGCGCACCATGCCCCGATGAATTATCAGCATAAATTTGATTTGGTAGAAGCCGAAAAATGTCGAGTGTTAGGGCGAAAAGCCGAAGCCATTGAGTTCTATGATCGAGCGATCGCAACAGCCAAAACCAACAAATACATCCAAGAAGAAGCACTTGCTAACGAACTCGCCGCTAGATTCTACCTTGAATGGAGCAAAGCAAAAGTAGCAGCCGGATATATGCAGGACGCCTACTATTGCTACGCTCGTTGGGGTGCAATAGCCAAAGCCGCCGACCTGGAAAAACGCTATCCCCAATTACTTGCCCCCATATTAAAACAAACCCGTTCTCCCCTGTCAACTGACGCAACCATCTTCGCATTAGCAACTGTCACATCCACGAGTTCGGCTACTTCTAGCAGCAGTGTCTCAGATACCCTAGATTTAAAAGCGATTCTTAAAGCTTCCCAAACTATTTCCAGTGAAATCGAACTCGAAAAACTACTTTCATCGTTGCTTTCCATTGTCATTGAAAATGCGGGGGCTGACAAATGCGTGTTAATGCTGTTGCGAGACGATCGCCTGCTCATTAAAGGCTCAATAAGCGTGGGGACGGAGCCAGTTGTGTTTCAGCGCCTTCCCATTGAAGAGAGTCAAGATATTCCCTTAAAGCTGATTTACAAAGTTAATCACAACCAGCAGACTGCCGTAATAGTTGATGCGAGTGCCGATCTGACTTTAGCCAATGACCATTATATCATGCGCCAGCAGCCGAAGAGTATTTTGTGCAGCCCGATTTTGCATCAAGGCAAGTTGATGGGCATTTTATATCTAGAAAATAATTTAGCAAAGGGTGCTTTCACGCGCGATCGCGTCGAACTGCTAAATTTACTTTGCGCTCAAGCTGCTATTTCCCTAGAAAATGCGCGACTCTATGAAAATTCTCAAAAATATGCACAACAGTTAACACAATCTCTAACAAAATTGCAGGCTAGTGAAATCCGTTTCCAAAATTTAGCAAATAATATTCCTGGTACGGTGTACCAATTACGTCTGGGGGCTGACGGTTCAATTTCAACACCTTATGTCAGCTCTGGCTGTTTCGACTTATATGAGTTAGCACCAGAGTTAGTGATGGCAGGTGTACATAGCCTTAACGCTATGCATCATCCTGATGATGACCTAACTATTACACAAGCAATGATCTACTCTGCCCAAAATCTAACACCATTTGAGCAACAATGGCGTATTATTGTGCCTTCAGGAATCGTAAAATGGGTTTTCTCTGCTGCTAGGCCAGCGCGCCAAGCAGATGGTGCAATCTTATGGGATGGAGTGGTAATTGATATTAGCGATCGCAAGCGAGCAGAACTTGCTGTGCAGCAAAAGACGCAAGATTTAGCACAAGCATTAACCGAGTTACAAAACGCTCAATTACAAATAGTCCAAAGTGAAAAAATGTCGGCACTGGGTAATCTTGTGGCTGGGGTAGCTCACGAAATGAATAATCCTTTGGGTTTTATTTCTGCTAGTCTCCACCAAGCCAAACCAACCTTTAATGACATTGTTGAACACTTAGAACTATATCAAAAAACGCTAACAGAGCCAACTGAGAAAATTATCGCTCATGCCGAAGAAATTGACTTGAATTATAGCTTGGAAGACTTACCAAAAGTCATTGATGCCATGTCTATCGCGTGCGACAGGTTAAGTAAGATCAGCACTTCACTCCGAACATTTTCCCGTGCAGATCGCGATCATAAAGTTCTTTTCAACATTCACGAAGGCATTGATAGCACGATTTTGATTCTCAAACATCGTCTGAAAGCCAATGATCAACGTCCCGCTATTGAAGTGATTACCCACTATGGCAATTTACCTCAAATCGAGTGTTTCCCCGGACAACTAAATCAGGTGTTTATGAATATTTTGGCTAATGCCATTGACGCATTGGATGAGTCGAATGTTGGACGAAACTTTCAGTCAATTAAAGCCAATCTCAACCGAATTACTGTTACCACTTCAACGGCAGATAATCTAGTAAAAATTACCATTTCTGATAATGGTAAGGGAATGAATGAAGAGCTTAAACAAAAAATATTTGACCATTTATTTACTACAAAAGCTGTGGGTAAGGGTACAGGGTTGGGGTTGGCGATCGCCCGCCAGATTGTCGAAGAAACCCACGGCGGTAAGTTGAGTTGCTACTCTGCGGTTGGTGAGGGGACAGAATTTGCGATCGAAATGTCCATCAAATAGTCTTTATTATCACCTGTACTGGATCTGTATCAAACCATGAATTTTCTATAAACCAACGCTTATGCGCTTGCATCAAACCACTCAAGTATCTTGCCATGTTGCTAACAGCCTTATGGCTCAGCATCGCAGTTCCAGGCTGTAGCTTCTTTCAATCCCATTCCCCAACGGTTTCATCGCCAGGGCCAACACCAACAACTTCTATCGCTACAACCTCCCCCGCTCAACGCTTCGATGGTGTAACGATTAATGTCATCACCCATGATGGAGCGCAAAAAACAGCGACTATGCGACACATTGCTGGGTTTGAAGCATTGACTGGAGCGAAAGTTAAGCTGACGGGTGTTCCGTTTAAAGATTTATACAACATATTGCAACAGAACTGGTCTGGTACTGCTTCAAAATACGATATGGCAGTTGTTTTGCCTCAGTGGCAAATCGACTTTGCTGATGCTGGCTATTTGGAAGATTTAACGGAACGAAGGAAGTCTGACGCTGCTTTACAGTGGGACGATATTGCTCCCCTATTTCGGAATTTCAGCGCAAATTATAAGGGACGCACCTACACGATTCCGTTGGATGGTGACTTTCATATGGTTTATTACCGCACGGATTTAGTGAAGCAAGCGGGGTTAATACCATTTTTTTAAAGATGTGCTAGAGATAAAGAATGTAAAATCCAAGACCATCCTGTGAGAAAACCAATGACATGATTCGTTAAAGATGCTAAGATTTCCTGAACTTTTACGCGGAGTTCGTCAAGATTACTAAAAACTAACCAAGCTAAAAATTCTTTGATGTATTCCCACACTCTTTCTGTTGGATTTACTTCAGGGCAGTGAGGAGGCTGAAATAGTAAAATAATATTGTCTGGCAATTCAGATATGCTTAAAAGATGACCGGGAGCATTATCGACTTGAATGATATGCAATTCATCGGGATATTGAAGCGATAATTGTTGCAAATATGCTTGAAAACAAACTTTATCTAAATGGGAAAACTCCCAAAAAAAACTTCTGCCAGTAGATGGGGATACGGCTCCGTAAAGCCAGAAACATTTAAATTTCCATTGATGTTTTCCCAGGGGTTTTACACCCCGTAGTGTTAGCCTTCGTCTCTGAATTGTATGTAGTCCTAATCGAGTTTCATCACTACATCAAAATAGAAATCTTTTGTATTTGTTGACTTGATCAGGAGCTTTTTCCAGTAAGGTTTTGACTTGATGAGACAGACTATTTTTGAATTCATTAATTGCCGTTGGCTTTTGTTCAACACTTCGAGGTCTTGGGATTTTTAATTTACTTTTTAACTCCCCTTTTACCAAGGAGTATACAGCTTGATAACTACTAGGTATCTCTTTGATTAGCCAGAGCCAGAGATGAACTTCTTTATAACTGGAAAATCCTTCGGAGTCTCTCAATTCTTGTTGTACTGAAGCCGCTACTTCAACTGAAAACTTCTTGGGTCTGCCAAAAATCTGCCGATTTTTTAACAAGTTTTCCAGACCACCCTCTTTATATTGAAAGAGCCAGCGATGAATTGTGGTTTCACTTTTACCCAAAACTGACGATACTTCTCGGACTGTTTCTACTTGTTTTGACTGAAATAAATAAAGCATTTGAACTTTATTATATGCTAAAATTCTTTTTTGTTTTTTCCGAATCTCTAGCAATACTTCTATAGATTCGGTAATCGTTATATGAGGACGCCCAGACATTTTAATGTTCTCCTTTACTTTTCATGTAACTCTAGCATAACTTTAGAAAAATGGTATAACGCCTCCAGCAACGTGGGATGACTATCTAGCAGTAGCCAAACGGTTTCACGGCAAAGACCTGAATGGCGATGGCGAACTAGACTAGGGCTCTTGTATTGAAAAGGTTCCCAAGGAATATAGTGCATCGATATTGGGTTCATTTGTCACTCCCTTTTTACAATCTCAGGGAACGGCACAAGGGGTATTTTTTGACCCAGATACGATGAAACCCTTAGTCAACAATCCCGGATTTGCTAGAGCACTAGAAATCTATAAACAAACAATGAACTATGGAGTTCCCCAGGATCAAAATCTGAGTCAAGCCAAAGCAAGAGCATTATTTCTGGGTGGGAGGTGTGCGATGACTCTTGACTGGGGAGATGTTGGTACGCTGGCGATCGATCCTGCCAAGTCTAAAGTGATTAATAAAATAGGAGCCTTTATCACTCCGGGTACGACTCAAATTCTCGATCGCAAAACTAACAAACTCGTCGCCTGCAATAAGTTTATCTGTCCTTACGCCATTGATGGAGTCAATCACGCGCCCTATGCAGCCTATGGGGAATGGGTTGGTGTCGTGGCGTCAAAAGCAGCGCCAAAGGTGAAGGATGTCGCCTATGCGTTTCTCTCCTATATGAGTCAACCCGCTCAATCGAATGTAGATGTGACGATCGGCGAAACCGGCTTCAACCCCTACCGGGTTTCGCAATTTAAAAACGTAGACCCCTGGATTAAATCAGGGATGTCAACCGATGCTGCCAACAACTATTTAGGTGCGATCGGCGTGAGTTTGAGCAATCCAAACATGGTATTGGATTTGACAATTCCTCACAATCAGGAATATCTGGAAGTCCTCGATACTGTGCGATCGGATTTCTTAGCAGACAAAATTACAAAAGAGCAAGCCATGCAGCAGATCGAACAAAGATGGCAGCAGATTACCAACAAAGTAGGCCGCGACTCTCAACGGGCAGCCTATCGTTCTAGTTTAGGTCTGCAATCTTGAGAATAAGTGCTGCTTTGCAAAACGTAAACCTCACATTGACACACTCTTACTACCCATGATTTTTTCTTGGCAGCAACGCTTACACTCTTGGAGGAAACCATTCCAGTATCTGGCTGTAATGTTAACAGCCTTATGGCTCAGCATCGCAGTGCCCGGATGTAGCTTCTTTCAATCCAATCCCCCAACGCTTTCATCCCCAGGGCTAACCCCAACTACTTCTATCGCTACCACCTTGCCCCCTCAGCGATTTGATGGAGTGACAATTAATGTTGTTACCAATCCTGGAGGACTTAATCTAGCGGATGGGAGAAATATTGCTGGGTTTGAGGCATTGACTGGAGCTAAGATCGATCTAAAGGAGGTTCCTTTTATAAATTATCGCAACTTGTTACAGAAGAACTGGTCTGGCAATGCTTCAGAGTACGATCTAGCTATTATTTTGCCTCAGTGGCAAATCGATTTTGCTGATGCTGGCTATATAGAAGATTTAACCGATCGCCGAAAATCCGATCCTGCTTTAGAGTGGGATGATATTGCACCCCTATTCCGAGATTTCAGCGCCAACTACAAGGGACGCACCTACACAATTCCCTTAGATGGTGATTTTCATATGGTTTATTACCGCACGGATTTGTTGAAGCAAGCAGGGTTAAAGCCTCCCGAAACTTGGGATGACTATCTAGCAGTAGCTAAACAGTTTCATGGCAAAGACCTTAATGGCGATGGGGAACCAGACTACGGCTCTTGTATCCCCAAGGTTGCCAACGAAATCAGTACAACATTCTTGGGTTCATTTTTTGCTCCCTTTCTACAATCTCAGGGAACAGCCCAAGGAATATTTTTTGATCCAGAGACAATGAAACCTCTAGTAAATAATCCAGGATTTGCTAAGGCGCTAGAGATATATAAACAAACCATGAAATATGGAGTTCCCGATGATCAAAATCTGAATCTAGCTACAGCGAGAAAAATATTTCTGAGTGGGCGGTGTGCCATGACCCTTGATTGGGGTGATATTGGCCCCTTCGCTATTGATAAGGCGGTGTCTAAGGTGACAGATAAAGTGGGGGCTTCAATTACACCGGGGACGACTCAAGTGCTCGATCGCAAAACTAACAAACTGGTCGCCTGCGATAAGTTTACCTGTCCTTACGCCATTGGCGGAGTTAATCACGCACCCTACGCTGCCAACGGGGGCTGGGTGGGTGTAGTGGCGGCAAAATCACCACCAAAAGTAAAGGATGCTGCCTACGCATTTCTCTCTTACATGAGTCAGCCTGCCCAGGCTAATATTAACGTTACTCATGGTAACACGGGCTTAAATCCCTATCGGATCTCCCAATTTAAAAATTCCGATCCCTGGATTAAATCAGGGATGTCCTTTACTGCTGCCAATAACTACTTAGGGGCGATCGGTGTGAGTTTGAGTAGTCCCAACATGGTTTTGGATCTCAAAATTCCTAAAACTCAGGAATATATAAATTTCCTTGATACTGTGCGAGCGGATTTCTTAGCAGACAAAATTACAAAACAGGAAGCAATGCAGCGAATTGAACAGGGATGGGAGGAGATTACCAACGCAGTCGGGCGAGACTCCCAAAAAACAGTTTATCGGTCTAGCCTGGGTCTACAATCTTGAGGATAAAAAGTATGCGTCAACAGAGTCTTAGCCGAAAAATTGTTTTAGCGTATTCGCTCCTCATCACATTGGCCGCTGGATTGCTGACATCGGGATTGTACTGGCAGTTACGCACAGTTCAGCGTCAGGAGATGCGCGATCGTTTGTTGGAATTACTGCGCTTGGCAACCCCACAAATTGACAGTGACTATCTTGCCCTCACTGTCACCGCAGACAACATGAAAGAGCCTTTCTACAAAATCAACCAGGAACGGCTGCAAAATATTCAAACTGCCAGTCCATCCATTCAGCACATTTACACCCTGCGGCAACAATCCAACGGTCAAGTTGTTTTTGTCTTGGATTTACCTCAAAAAAATCGTCCTCTTGCAGTAGTTGGGGAGCCTTTAGAGAACTCTACGTCTGTGCTGCAAGCTGGCATTGCTAATCTGCAACAGCCAACTGTCGAGCGGGATATTCAGAAAAACTCTGAGGGGCTGCCGGTTTTATATGGATATTCACCCATTAAAAATCAGTTTGGGCGAACCAATGGCCTGTTAGTGATTGAGCTCAATGCCAGTGCGATTATTCAAAGTGAGCTGCAAGTGGGAGCGATCGCCATCACGATTTTTGGTGTTGTCCTGTTGCTGACATTGATTGCGATCAGGCGGTTAGCTCAATCGTTAGTAGTCCGCCCAATCCTACAGTTAAATCAGGCATCTAAACAACTTGCTAACGGAGAGTGGAGTCAGACATTACCTACCGATCGCAGCGATGAACTGGGCGAGTTGGCAACATCATTCAACCACATGGCAGGACAACTCAAAGAATCCTTTGAAACCCTGGAACAACGAGTTCAAGAACGCACGACTGAACTCGAAGCAGCTATGCAACTCGCTGATAGCGCCAACCAAGCCAAAAGCGACTTTCTAGCAAGTATGAGCCACGAACTGAGAACCCCGCTCAATGGCATCCTGGGCTATGCTCAAATTCTTCAGGGGAACGAACCGCTGACGGAACGGGGCAAGAAAGGCGTAGATGTCATCTACCAGTGTGGCAATCATTTACTTAACCTGATCAACGATATTCTTGACCTGGCAAAAATCGAAGCCCGTAAATTGGAATTAAGCTCTAGCGAGGTACATTTGCCAGCCTTTCTCGAAGGCATTGCGGAGATTGTGCGTGTCCGCGCTAACCAAAAAGGAATTCCTTTTACCTATGAGCCTGATGCTGATTTACCTACTGGGGTGACAATCGATGAAAAACGCCTCAGACAGGTGTTGATTAATTTGTTGGGCAATGCCATTAAGTTTACTGACAAAGGCGGGGTGACGTTTCGCACGAAAAGTCACAAAATCGAACGTGCAACCTATCAAATTCGCTTTGAGATCGAAGATACAGGGGTGGGAATATCGCCAGATGGACTCACAAAAATTTTCCAACCTTTTGAACAAGTAGGTGAGGTCAAAAAACAAGCAGAAGGTACTGGTTTGGGACTCGCAATCAGTCAGCAAATTGTTACTCTGATGGGTAGTACGCTCAATGTGAAAAGCCAGTTGGGACAGGGTAGCACTTTTTGGTTTGAGGTGGAACTCCCCGAAGCTAAGGATTGGGCAACAACTTTGCGAACAACCCACGAAGGTAAGATTGTGGGATTTGGGGGCGGCAAGCGCTTGGTGCTGGTGGTGGACGATCGCTGGGAGAATCGATCAGTTGTAGTCAGTTTACTGGAACCGTTGGGATTTGAGATGATGGAAGCCAGTAATGGTCGAGAAGGGTTAGAGAAGGCAAAGGAGCATCATCCTGACCTGATTATTACCGATCTGATGATGCCAGAGATGGATGGCTATCAGATGCTGCGGCAGATTCGCTCCTGTTCCCAACTGCAAGATGTTGCGGCGATCGCCTCGTCTGCTAGTGTGTTTGAGAGCAATCAGAACGAGAGCATTCAGGCTGGTGCAAATGTCTTTTTGCCAAAACCGATTGAAGCGTTAAAGTTGCTAGAGCTAGTACAGAAGTATCTTAACCTAGAATGGCTCTACGACAATGAGTCGATCGCCAGCGAGGACGCAACAGCCGACTCCTTAGAACCATCTTCATCAACCCCAGAGATCGTGCCACCAACCAATGAGGTGTTGTCTCAGTTGCACAAATTAGCCTTGCAGGGACGCTTAATGGCGATCGAACAACAGCTTAAAATATTAGAGGTCGATCGACAGTACAAACCGTTTGTACAGGAAGTTCGTTACTATGCAGAAAATTTCCAAATTGAAAAGATTCCACCTTTTCTCGAACGCTATCTGCCAGCAGAATAATTCCGTAATTCTATTATAGCGGCTCTCACCCTCCATCAGATACGCCCCACTTTTTGAATGTCAAGCTTTTATTTAAAGCTTTCGTATCTACCTCCAGAAACCTGAGATTCGGCTCTATCCAACTATCTGCGAGATGTTTACCATGATTGAATTTAATAAAATGTTAACAAATCCTACCCTACCGTTATTTGATACTAGCATTATTCTGATCGTTGATGATATGCCAAGTAATTTGAAGGTGCTTTCAGACACGCTAGCAGATGCCAGCTTTGAAGTGGCAATCGCGACCAGTGGTGAAGGTGCGCTTCAACAATTGCAACATACTCCAGTGTCGTTGATTTTGCTCGATGTGATGATGCCAGGAATTGATGGTTTTGAAACCTGTGAGCGTCTCAAAGCAAATCCGGCAACTGCGAATATTCCTGTGATCTTCATGACGGCTTTGTCCGATCCTGTGAATAAAGTTAAAGGTTTTGAATTAGGGGCGGTTGACTACATTACTAAGCCATTTCAACAGAGTGAAGTGTTAGCACGGGTGCGATCGCATCTCAAGCTCAGTCAATTGAGTCAAGCTCTGGAAGCCAGAAATGCAGAACTGCAAGAACTCACAGAGGAACTGGAGCAACGAGTTGCTGAACGAACTCAGGAATTGTTTGCATCAATTGACACCCTCCAACAAACCCAAAACTTACTGCGTTTGGTATTTGATACTGTCCCGCAATGGGTGGCGTGGAAGGATATCAATTCAGTATATTTGGGTTGTAATCATAGTTTTGCTAAAGCTGCGGGCTTAAGTTCACCTGATGAACTTATTGGTAAAAATGACTACGATTTTCCGTGGAGTCAGGAAGAAGCAGACTCGTATCGAAACGGCGATCGGCGCATTATGGATTCTGGTCAAGCAGAACTCCATATTATTGAGCCATCGCGAGGAATAGATGGTCAACAAATCTGGTTAGATACCAATAAGATACCTCTGCGCGATGCCAACGATCGTGTGTTCGGCATTTTATTAATAACAGAAGATATTACGGAACGTCAGCAGGCCCAAGAGCTACTAAAACAGCAAAAACAAAATCTGGAACAAGCCCTTGAAAAACTCCAGCGCACTCAGATGCAGCTTGTGCAAAGTGAAAAAATGTCGGCGCTAGGCAATCTCGTTGCAGGCGTGGCACACGAAATCAATAATCCTGTCGGCTTTATCAGTGGCAATATTAAACCGGCTGTGGATTACATTCAAGATGTATTCGGTTTGCTTGAGTTGTATCAGCAAGAATATCCCAATGTCAGTGACGTGATTCAAGATGAAATTGAGGCGATCGACCTAGATTATATCCGTGACGATTTACCGAAGCTAATTGACTCGATGAAGTTGGGCGTTCAACGTATTTGTGATATTAGCACGAGTTTGCGAACGTTTTCTAGAGCCGATCAAGACTACAAAGTTCCCTTTAATGTTCATGAAGGGATTGAGAGCACCATCTTAATTCTTAAACACCGGCTGAAAGCTAACGAACACCGTCCGGCGATCGAAGTTGTCACAGATTACGGGAATCTTCCTCAAATAGAATGCTTTCCCGGTCAACTTAACCAAGTATTTATGAATTTGCTCGCAAATGCGATCGATGCTCTAGAAGAGTCAAGTCAAGGACGCAGTTTTGCGGCAATCGCAGCTAATCCCAATTGTATCAAGGTGAGGATTGGTCGATCGGGCGATCGGCATATCAAAATTACAATTGCTGATAACGGGGCGGGGATGACAGAAGCTGTGAAACAACGGATTTTTGACCATTTGTTCACAACGAAGGCCGTAGGAAAAGGTACTGGGTTAGGATTGGCGATCGCCCGCCAGATTGTAGTCGAAAAACATGGCGGCACAATTGATGTGAATTCCCATGAGGGAGAGGGGAGTGAATTTGTGATAGTTTTACCTGTTAGCGAACAAAAATTGCAGCCCTTCGTCATTTAATAAAATAGGTTCGTAGCGCGGACTTTAGTCAGCTCATCAATTTCAGCGGACGCGAGGACGCACTACGAACCTATTTGTCGATCGCACATCAAGACACTCGCACCAATCTCCCCCGCTGCTTCGCGACTATTGCCAAAATCTCAACTATGCTAACGTAGGCAAGCAGTAATGCCCTGCTACCAAGGCTATTAACCTAATTTAAAGAATTCTTTTATTGAGGAGCGGTGTATTCCCTATGGCAAACCTGATTGGCACAGACAGCAACGACTTTATTTTAGGAACTCCGCAGGGCGATCGAATTCGCGCTTTAGATGGCGATGACACGCTCCTGGGCGCCAGTGGAGATGACACCCTAGAGGGGGACGCGGGCAACGACCAACTGCTCGGAGGCGACGGAGGAGATTCGCTGTTTGGGGGCGAAGGAAATGACGAACTCATTGGCAACCAAGGCCGCGATTTTGCTTTAGGCGGAAACGGCGACGACTCAATTCTCGGCGGTTTGGGCAACGACATCATCGAAGGCAACGACGGGTTAGACACCTTATTCGGAGATGCCGGCGACGATGTGATTCGCGGCAACGCGAACTTTGATGTGATTGCCGGCGGTACTGGCAATGACAGCCTGGTGGGGGGTGACGGAGACGATTCGGTGTTCGGGAATGCTGATGAAGATTTTCTCTACGGGGATGTCGGGAATGATTCTCTCAACGGCGGTAGTGGCGGAGATCAACTGTTTGGCGGTGACGGCAACGACTATCTCCTCGGTGCCGACGGTGACGACACTTTGTATGGCAATGACGGCACTGATTCGCTCTTCGGTGACTCCGGCAACGACCAAATATTCGGGGGCAAGGCTGACGATACGGTTTTTGGCGGCATCGGTTCCGATACGCTTCGCGGCGATTTAGGCGATGACTCGGTACTGGGAGATGAAGGCAATGACTTCCTCTTTGGTGGCAAAGGTAATGATGTTTTAGACGGCGGTTTTGCCGATGATTCCTTGGCCGGTAATCTCGGTGACGATACAATTCTGGGCAGTTTCGGTAATGACAATTTATTTGGGGCAGAGGGTAATGATTCTCTGATCGGAGGTGAGGGTTCGGATACTCTGACTGGCGGTAGTGGCAGCGATGTTTTTGGATTGGGAGCCGGGCCTGGCAGTTTGGTTTTAATTACTGATTACAATGACGCAGAGGATTTCTTTGGACTGCCGAGCAATTTATCTTTCGGTCAACTGGTAGTTAGCCAAGGCAACGGTTCAAATCTCAGGGATACAGTAATTACGCTCGACGGCAAGCTTTTAGCAATTTTGACAGACACTCCGGCGGCGCTGATCGATGTCAACGATTTTATCGCTGTGACTGGGACGGTTACTCCCAGGCCAACCACAACTACAACTACAACTACAACTACAGTTACAACCACAATTACAGATCCAACTCTAACTCCAACTCCAACTCCGACTGAGACTCCAACTCCGACTCCAACTCCGACTCCAACTCCCACCGAAGCAGCGACGCCGACTCTCACGGAACCAGCGGCGCCGACTCCGACTCTAACTCCAACTCCGACTCCGACTCCAACTCCGACTCCAACTCCGACTCCGACTCCAACTCCGACTCCGACAGCAGCACCAACTCCGACTCCGACAGCAGCACCGACTCCGACGCCGACTCCGAGGATTCCGATTCCGCCGACAGTTAGCGTGCCTGATTCGCCTCTGCTATCAATTAGTTCGATCCCCCCGGCGCCGACTCCCGGACTATTGCCAATGCCGGGCCAGACGCCGATATTCCCGACGGTGGTGCCGAAGCCGCTACCTTTTCCTACACCTGTTCCTACACCTTTCGGGTTCTAGGTGCGATCGCGCAGCTCGGTGATGAGTGATGAGTTAATGTAAAACTCACTAAACTCATCACTCATCACTATTTAACGTCCTGGGGAGTTTCTGCCGAGTCTTGTGGCGACTCGGCTGGAGAATCTTCTAGGGGAGATAATTGTTGGGTGTACCCCAAGAGCGATCGAAGTTTCATGCGGTGGATGTAAGGCCAGCCGCCATTGGCTTCAATATTCCTGAGCAGTTTGTAAAGTGCTTGGCGGTTGTCGGGAAAAGACGCTTGAAACAAACCGTCCCGAATTTCCCGGTGCGAAGCTTCCAGCCTCCGCAGCAGGGCCAAAAGCAGCAGACTGTCTCCCTGACAACTTTCGGCTAAAGTCCGAATCGCCTCTGTCAGCGATTGCATTTGAGACTGCAACTTTTCTGACTCTAAATCTTTGCCGTTGTCCATACTGCTGCTTCCTTTGAAATCTACAAGGCCTTGGTCCCCAGCCTTTTGGTCAACTGACTAATCGAGCTAGTCGCGATCGCCATTCGGGGTCATAAGCAAAGTAACTTAAGTAGGTTGACTTAAGCAATATTAATTTGCAGTCCAAGTCAGGAAAAGAGCACAACCCGTCGTACCATGTGTATTGGGCTGCGATCCGAACTTTTGAGAAATCATAAGTTCATGCTTATTTTCACGGCGCACTAGCTTGATTTTTTGAGTCAATGCCGGTGTCGGTGAAGCGAGCGAGCTGGATCTAAATGCTGCCCTAAGCGCTGGCCTAGCCTGCCGGCGGGCAATTATATTTTGCTCGAAGTAGGGCTTTTTCTTAATATAATCCGATGTTGGATATTGAGGTTTGCAATGAAATATCGTGCTTTAATTGTTGCACTTTTAGCATTTTGCATGAGTGCGCTGGTTGCTTGTTCTTCTGCTTCTGACACGACGGTGGCGACTACCGAGTTGCTCACCTACGACGAGATTAGAGGTACTGGCTTGGCTAATAACTGCCCTAGCTTGGCAGAAACTTCTCGGGGATCGATCCCCATCGAAGCGGGCGGCACTTATAAACTGACTGGTTTGTGTTTGCAGCCCACCACTTATTTTGTCAAGGAAGAACCAGCAAACAAACGCCAAGAGGCGGAATTTGTGCCTGGTAAATTGCTGACACGGTTCACATCGAGCATTGACCAAGTTCAAGGTACGCTCAAGGTCGGTACTGACGGAACTCTGACTTTCAAAGAAGAGGACGGCTTGGACTTTCAAGCTATTACGATTCAATTACCGGGCGGAGAGCAAGTACCTTTCTTGTTTACCATTAAAGAACTGGTAGCTAGTTCCGAACCCGGAGTAGTTGCTATCAATACTTCCACCGATTTGAGAGGGGAGTTTAACGTTCCTTCTTACCGCAGCGCAGGCTTTTTAGACCCTAAAGGTCGCGGGGTAGCGACTGGCTATGACAATGCTGTAGCGCTTCCGGCTACTGACAATTCCAAACTGAAACGGTCTAATGTGAAGCTGGCTGACACCCGCACTAAGGCGGGCAAAATTTCTCTCCAAGTTGCTAAAGTCAACAGCGCCACTGGCGAAGTTGGCGGGATTTTTGAGAGTACGCAGCCTTCTGATACTGATTTGGGAGCTAGACCCGCTCTGGATGTGAAAATTCGGGGTTTGTTTTACGCTCGCATTGAGCCTTCTGTATCGTAAAATTGGCTTTCTGGATTGATCGAACTTGAGCAGTTTCTGGCCGTAAAGCTCCTGCTCGCCCTTCATTAGCCAACAGTCTTGAGCAATATAACTTAGGACTGTTGACTAATGACTAAATTTATGATTAAATTGTGGTCATTCGCAAGTTATGAAGTTGGGATTTTTAATTAATTAAAGTATTGTATTCACAGCGCTTTCAGCTTATAATATATTTTTCAAAAAACCTGCTTAAATTGGGGATTGTGCCGAAGGCCTTCTACCTGGTAAAAGTCTGCCTTATGCCGAAAACCTTTGGATAATCCCGCTAAATCCGTTCACGTTCCGAAAACTCAACTGGTGTGTCCGGTATCACACCCATTAAGTGCTAGGATTACAATACCTAAAAGTGATTTTTTTTAGACTAGATGGGAAACTAGATCTAAAGCAACCTCAGTCCTCTGCTCTACCAACCCTTATGTCACCATGTCTACCACAGTGCCGAACGAGCTAAAAAGCGAAAATTTGCAATTGTTGCGCGAGTACCAACTTTCTGGATCGAATGCAATCCGCAATCAGTTAGTTAAACTGAATATTGGACTGGTCAGAAAAGAAGTTTACCACTGGATCAACCAGTGCGGCGAAAGCTACGACGATTTGCTGCAAGTCGGATGTATTGGGTTGATCAGGGCGATAGAGCGGTTTGATATCGCGAAGGGGCACGCTTTTAGTTCCTTTGCAATTCCCTACATACGGGGCGAAATTCAACACTACTTGCGGGACAAAAGCCCTTGTGTGCGATTTCCCCGCCACTGGCAGTCCCTGGAACGCAAGTCAGTAGCAGCGATCAAGGATTTGCAGGTGCAGTTAAACCGCAAACCTACGGATGCAGAAGTAGCAGCAGTCCTTGAGGTTTCTGTTGAAGAATGGCGAGAAATTAAGTTGGCCCATCTCAACCGGTCGCCTCTGAGTTTGGACGCGCCGGTGCAAGATGAAGATGAGGGGGCTACTTGTCTGGGCGAATTGATGCCCGATAGCAAGTATCGGAGTTTTCAGTTGGCGCAAGAGGATCAAATTCGCGTACAGCAAGCTTTGGCTATGTTGGAACAACGGACTCGCGAGATATTGGAGTTTGTTTTTCTCTACGATTTGACGCAGAAGGAAACGGCTGAACGCTTGGGTATCAGTGCGGTGACTGTTTCTCGGCGAGTTAAGAAGGGGCTGGATTTGCTCAAAGAGATTATGACTAAACAGCTTTAGTCAGTTGACAGTGGGCAGTTGACAGTGGGCAGTTGACAGTTGTTAGTGGTCAGTTGTTAGTGGTCAGTTGTTAGTGGTCAGTTGACAGTTGACAGTTGTCAGTTGGCAGTTGTTAGTGGTCAGTGGTTATTACTCATCAAGTAGGTGGTTACAAATAAACATTACATGGGGAGGGAGAGGGCGGGTTTTGCACTCATAAAATCGCTTTTATCATAGATTCTTCGCTGAACCCGCCCCTACGATATACTAGGTTTTTTGGGCTGACCTACTTAGTCATTAGTGAGTTGCTACCAATGCCCAATGCCCAATGCCCAATGCCCAATGCCCAATGCCCACTGACAACTGACTAATTTTTAGATGCTGCGGACAAATTTATCGAGCCTTTCTACGGCTTTTTTAATTGTGCCTAAATCGGTGGCGTAAGACAAGCGAATGTGGTCGTCTGCACCAAAAGCAATCCCCGGAATAACGGCTACTTGCTGCTGTTCTAAGAAAGCGTCACAAAATTCCAAAGAATTCATTCCAGTCTTGCTGATGTTGACAAACATATAGAAAGCACCGTCTGGTTTAATACAGCTAATTCCAGGGATAGCATCGAGTAATTCAAATATTACCTGACGCCTTTCGGCAAAAGCTAGTCGCATTTTTTCGACAGACTCTTGGCTGCTTTCCAAAGCTGCGATCGCGCCGTACTGTGCAAAAGTACACACATTTGATGTACTGTGACCTTGAATGGTGCTGGTGGCTTTGATTAATTCGATCGGCCCAGCCAAATAACCGACTCGCCAGCCTGTCATCGAGTAAGCTTTAGCAAAACCGCTGCTGATCAGGGTGCGATCAAAGATTTCTTTGCCCAGGGAACCGATGCTGACGTGTTGGGCGCCGTCATATATAATTTTTTCGTAAATTTCGTCAGAAACGACTAAAATATCTCGATCGACTATCACCTCGGCCAATGCTTTGATTTCCGCCGGAGTATACACCATTCCCGTAGGGTTAGAAGGCGAATTCAGTACAAATAACTTGGTTTTGGGAGTAATCGCTCCACTCAGTTGTTCCGGTGTAATTTTATACCCTGTAGAAGCATCAGTCCGTACAATTACTGGCTTGCCGCTAGCGAGTTTAACCATTTCAGGGTAGCTTAGCCAGTAGGGAGCCGGAATAATTACTTCCTCTCCCGGCTCGATCAGAGCCATCATCAGATTGTAGAGGGAATGTTTGCCGCCGTTGGTGACAATGATATTTTCTGGTTGATAGTTGAGATTGTTGTCATCGCGGAGTTTGCGGGCGATCGCAGCTTTTAACTGCGGTTCCCCAGCCACAGGGCCATACTTAGTCTTCCCCGCGTCTAAAGCTTGTTTTGCCGCTGCTTTAATGTGTTCGGGCGTATCAAAGTCGGGTTCTCCCGTACTCAAACTACAGACATCAATCCCTTCGGCCTTCATGGCTTTTGCCTTAGCTGCGATCGCCAAGGTTATAGAAGGAGAAACCTCACCCACTCGTGCTGCCAACTTAATCATTGGATTTTAGATATTAGATTTTTGACTTTAGATCATAGGGCGACAAATCGTGATATTCAACCCTGTTGTTAGGGAATTATGACATTTGTTTACATAGTACGTAAAGGATTAAGCAATTAAAGAATAAAAATTAAAGAAGTTCTTAGTTTTAATTTTTATTTTTAAATTTTAAATTTTTCACGTTATTATTATACCATTTTTGATGCCTCGTTACCCTCAACCCCGATCTGCAAGCTTATGGATATCAAATCTCTGATTCGCGACATTCCTGATTTCCCCAAACCGGGAATTATGTTTCGAGACATTACAACTTTGCTGCGCGACCCGCAAGGGCTGAGCTACACCATTGACAGCTTAGCCGAAAAATGCTCTGCAATGTCTGTTGACTATGTGGTGGGCATGGAATCGCGGGGCTTCATCTTTGGCGCGCCTTTGGCTTATAAAATGGGAATAGGCTTTATTCCTGTCCGCAAGCCGGGGAAACTGCCAGGTGCGGTTCATTTTGCTGAGTACGAGTTGGAGTACGGTGTCGATCGACTGGAGATGCACCGAGACGCGATGACATCCGGCAGCCGGGTGCTGATTGTGGACGATTTAATCGCCACTGGCGGAACAGCGGCGGCGACGGCTAAGCTGTTGGAGCAAGCTGGCTGCGAGCTTGTCGGTTTTGCTTTTATCATCGAATTGCAGGCTTTGGGCGGCAGGCAGAAATTGCCGGATGTGCCGATCGTCACGCTAGTTGAATATTAGTCAGTTAACTGTTAACTGTTGACTGTTGGCTGTTGACAAATAATATCCTTTCCGTTTGCATCGGAATTATTCATCTCTCTCTTTTCTTCCTCTGTGCTCTCTGCGTCCTCTGCGGTTAAATCATTCCGATGCAACTGGAATTAATATCATTCACAAATCTAAAATCTAAAATCTAAAATCTAAAATCGCATGACTTCTATTAAGTTAAATCGAAATTGGCGAGCGTTGAGTTCTCTGTTTGGCAGCGAGACATTTACTTATGTTTTCAAGCGACTGTTGCAGGCGCTGTTAACACTATTTTTGGCATCGATGCTTTGTTTTGCAATTATTGAGCTAGCACCGGGAAATTACTTGGACACTTTGAGCCAAAATCCCAAGATTTCGCCGGAGACACTCAAGCAACTAGAACAGCAGTTCGGCTTAGATAAACCAGCTATTGTGCAGTATGGGCGGTGGCTGCAACAAATTGTGACGCGGGGGAATTTTGGCACGAGTTTTGTGTATCAGCGATCCGTAGCTTCGCTGCTGTGGGAACGGGTACCGGCGACGTTGTTGATGGCGATCGCATCTTTGATTGTAACTTGGGCGATCGCGATTCCTTTGGGAATTGTCGCCGCCGTCAATCAAAACCGCACAGTCGATCGAGTTCTGCAAGTAGTCAGCTACACCGGACAAGGATTTCCCAGCTTTATCACAGCCTTGCTGCTGCTATTTTTTGCTCAAAATACTTCGCCTCTGTTTCCCGTCGGAGGAATGACGAGTATTGACCACGCAGACTTACCTTGGTGGGGTCAAATCCTCGATTACGGCTGGCACTTAATTTTGCCAACTGTCGCCCTCAGCCTTACTGGTTTTGCTGGTTTGCAAAGATTGATGCGCGGACAATTGTTGGACGTGCTGCGTCAAGATTATATCCGAACAGCACGGGCTAAAGGTTTGCCGGACGATCGAGTAATTTACATTCATGCTTTGCGGAATGCTGTTAATCCGTTGATTACGCTATTGGGTTTTGAGTTTGCTAGTTTGTTGAGCGGTGCGTTTATTGCCGAATATTTCTTTAATTGGCCGGGTTTGGGAAAGCTGACTCTGGATGCGGTGAACAATCAAGATTTGTATTTAGTAATGGCAAGTTTGATGATGGGTGCGACGATGTTGATTGTGGGGAATTTGTTGGCAGATTTGCTGCTGAAAGCGGTCGATCCTCGGATTAAGCTGGAAGATTTGAAATAGAAGACTTAATTCAGTAACAGAAGGTACGCAAGGGCGATTTGTAATAGTCAACAGTCAACAGTCTTCCCATTATCCATGTCCCATGCCCCATCCCCCATTACCCATCTCGGAGTGTTTTATGTCAGAAAAACCACCAAACGAGCCAATGAGTTTTAGCCGCTTTGCCGACTGGTGCAGGAATATTGACAGTCTTTCAAAACTGGCAAGACACGCAGTTGAAGCGTTGTTACACCAGGCTGGCACTGATAACGCTGAAGCTGCGGAACGGATACTTTTAAGCATGACAGAAATGGATCTGTGTGGCTATCAAATTACCGACATCAGCGCCTTGCGCTCGCTCACCAATCTCACAAACCTTTTTCTATACGAAAGTCAAATTACCGACATCAGCTCCCTCGGCTCGCTCACCAATCTGACAACACTGAATCTTGGCATTAATCAAATTACCGACATTAGCTCCCTGGGTTCGCTCACCAATCTGACAACACTTGATCTCTTTGGCAATCAAATTACCGACATCAGCTCCCTGGGTTCGCTCACCAATCTGACAACACTGAATCTTGGCATTAATCAAATTACCGACATTAGCTCCCTGGGTTCGCTCACCAA